>DATIWW010000332.1:0-9619 GCA_035519175.1 Terriglobales bacterium | reverse complement strand
GGCTGGTAGGCCTGCTCGTAGACGGCCAGGCCCTGCGCCACTGAGCCGCGCTTGTATTCCAACAGAGCGCGCGCCTTCACCGGAAAAACGCTGTCGTCAGGAAACGCCTTCTGGTACTCGGGGATCAACTTGGCGGCGGCGTCGAAATCCCTCTGCTCGAGCAGGTACTGGAAGAAGGTGGTGTAGACGTAAGCCTCGCCGGGATAGCGGGCCATCCAGGCGCGGTAGGCGGCGGCCGAAGTGGCGGGCGGCAGCGCCTGGTCGTGGATCACGGGAAAGACGCGCTGGAAGGTGCTCCAGGCGCGCTGGTCGGCGGGCGCGGCCAGCTTCTCGGAGGCGGGCGCAGGCAGGGCGGCCGCGGCCAGCAGCGCCTGCACTTCGTCGGCGCCGCGCAGGCGGCGATGGTAGAAGTCGGCGAGGGCGATCTGCCCGGCGGCCGGGTCCTTGGCCAGCGCGGCAGACTTCTTCCAGTCGGCTTCGGCGGCGGCGAAGTCGAGATCGCGCTCGTCCTCCATGGCGCGCAGGGCGAGCAGGCCGGAGTCCGAAGGCGCGGCGGCGATCAGCTTGGCCAGTTCGGGGCGCGTCTCCCTGGGCGGGCGGAGGGCGAAGACGTCGCCGCCGGGCAGCCACATGGCGCGGAAGAAGGCGGCCTCGGCGGCACTCTTGGCTTCCAGGTTCTGCACCCACTGGCTCAGCTCGGCGCGGGCGCGCACACCCACGCCGGCAAGCAGCGCGAGGGCGGCGGCAGCGAGCAGCAGCGGCTTACGGGAGGACTTCAATGGCCACCTCCTGGCTGCCGATGTTGTGAGCGATGTCTTCGGCGATCACGGTGAGGGTGTACTTCCCTGCCGGCAGGTAGTCGGGGATCACGAGTTCTCCGGTGTTGGCGCCGGCCTTATCACTCCAGTGCAGGTAGACGGGCGAGGTGCCGGGCAGGCGCGCCACCACGGTGCGGGTGGTGGAAGAGGCGCTGGCGCGCAAGAGCACGGTCTGGCCGCGGCGGAACTGAGCGGCGTCGAGGCGCACGCGCACCACCGGCGGCTTGCTGAGGATGACGAAGCTCTTGGACTCGCGGTAGACGTGGCCGCTCTTGTCGCGCAGCACCAGGCGCACCCGGTAGGTGCCGTCGTTCATCTCCGGCGGGGCCAGGAAGCGCGTCTGCCAGGTGTCTTCGTCGGGCAGGTAGCGCAGCGGCTTGACCAGGCCGAAGGGAAAGAGCGCGACCACGGAGACGATGGAGGGATCGGTGCGGACGCGCAGCACGGGGTCGCCGGGGCGCATGACCCGCGGCCGCAGCAGCGCCCGCGGCACCGCCAGGAAGGAGGTGTAGGGGGTCACGAACTTGTACTTGCGGGCCAGGCGGATGATCTCGTCGATGGTGGCCTTGTCCTCGCCCTCCTTTTCGATCTTCTCCAGCAGGGCGTCGACGCGGGCGCGCGCCCACAGGCGCGGCAGTTGCGGGTGCTCCAGGTCCTGCTCGGGGAGCGGGTGGGTGGCTTTCATCTCCAGCGGCTGGCCATCGCGCACGCCCTGCGCGGTGAAGGTGGAGATGAAGGCGGGCCCCTTGTACTGCCCGACCCAGGAGGCCATGGAGCCGGAGAAAGGCGCCTCCTGCAGCGGGTAGATCATATCGAAGTTGGCGGCGGGGGTGGCGTGCAGGTGGAGGCCGGCGATGGGGTCGCGCCCGATCTTGGAGAGAAAGGCGGTGAGCTTGAAGTCGATGGGCTCGGTGGAGCGCACCCACTCCTGGACGCCCTCCTGGCGGGAGAGCAGCTTGACCAGGGGCATGTTGGCGTCGTCACCCACGGCGAAGATGTAGGTGTGGGGGCGCTGGTTCTGGGGAAGCTGCTGCCACTGGGCGGCGTACCAGGCGGCCAGCTTGCCGTTCTGGATGGTGCCGCGAGTGGCGCCGCCGTCGGAGAGCAAGACCAGGTATGCGCCGGGGGCCAGCTTGGCCTGGTCGAGCGCCGCCGAAAGTGCCGCCTGCAGGTTGGTGCCGCCGCGCAGGCGGGAAGCCTTCACCGAATCCAGCGCCTTCTGCACGGTGGCGGGATCGGAGGGGACGGGCGCGGGCGCGAAGGGCGCCACCTCGGTATTGAAGAGCAGCAGGTTGAACTTGTCGGTGGGACGCAGCGAGCGCAGCAGCTTGTCCAGCGCCTGGTAGTTGCGGTCCAGCTTCTCCCACTGCATGGAGAGCGAGGTGTCGAAGAGAGCGATGACGGTGCGCGGGGGACCGCCGGCGGTGGCCTCGCCCCCCGCCTGGCCCAGCCCCAGCAGGGCCGAGGCCTGGAAGAAGCCGGGCTCGGGGCCGCTCTCGACCGGGGCCATCTCGGTGGGATTGGGCTCGCCGGGGTTGGGATTGCGGTAGGTCAGGACCTGGAGCGTGTCGGCCTTGGCCGGATCCAGGGAATAGCGCAGGGAAAAATCTTCCGCCAACTCGAGGTTGCGGCCCTCGAACTCGCCGCGCACGGTGTGCGCGTCCTGCTGCTGGATCTTGAGCGGGTAGAGCTGGCTGGGGAACTGCACGTCCTTGAGGGCGTGGGCGGAGTGCAGTTCGAAGTGGATCCAGAGGTGGGCGGCGGTCTGGGAATGGTAAGCGTCGGGGCGCAGGGGGATGGCGAAGTAAGACTTTAAGTTTTCTACCGGAATCGATTCATGGTACTCGATTTCCATGCGTTTGGTTCCATGGGCCGGGATGGGCATGATCTTGGCCGAGAAGAGGGCGGTGCGGCGCGCCTCCTCGGCAGTGCGCTCGCCCATCTCCAGCAGGCCGGGATCGAGCGACTGCCAGCGCAGGCTGTTGTAGATCTCCTCGGCGCGCTTGCGCTCCAGGATGACGGCGGGGATGCGGGTGGGGCCGTCCCAGACGGCGAAATCGGAGACGGTGGCGTTGCCGGGCAGGGCGAAGACGTAGTCGCCCTCCTGGATGCCGTTGGTGTGGTTGGTGAAGACCTGGCGCACAAAGACGCGGGCGTCGCCGTTGTCGATGCGGATGGTGATCTCCATCTCCTCCAGCGAGAGGATGGTGGGATCGGGTTGCTGCTTGTCGCGGGGGATGAGCACGCCGGCGTCGCCCCAAAGCAGGGGGACGGCAGCCAGCCAGAGCAGCGCGAAGTGGAGGGCGCGGCGCATCAGAATCGGGCTCCTTCGGGGAAGCGGACCAAACCGTTGTCGGTGCCGACGTAGAGGAAGCCGCCGGCGGCGGCCAGGGCGGTGACGTTGGCGGAGGGCAGCCCGGCGGTCATCACCGACCAGCGGCCGCTTTCGCGGTCGTAGACGTAGAGGCCGCGGCCCAGCGTCCCGGCATAGACGCGGGTAGGCGTGACCAGCATGGCGTTGGGGTTGACTTCGAAGTCGGCGGTGGCGTCGTCGAAGCTCTGCCAGCGGCCGTTGGCGTCGAGACGGAGGATGCCGGCGCCGTAGGTGCCGGCGAACCACTCCTCGCCCACGGGCGCCAGCGCGGTGATCCAGTTGGCCTTCAGGCCGGAGTTGGCGGTGGTGTAGCTGGTCTGGACCACGCCGTCTTGCAGGATGGAGAGCCCTCCCAGCGTGCCCACCAGCAGGCGGTTGCCGGAGAGGCCGAGGGCGTAGGCGTGGTTGTTGATGAGGCCCTGGAAGGCATAGAGGCTGCTCATGCCGTTGCGGCCGATGAAGGTGATGCCGGCGGGAGTGCCGGCGATCATGCCGTCGCGGGTGAGGGTGACGTCGGTGACGTGGTCGGCGATCAGACCCTGCTCGCGCCCCAGCACCTGGCGCTCGCGCCCGGCCGCGTCGAAGAGCACCAGGCCGTTGGCGGTGGCCACGGCGGCCAGGTTGCGGGCGTCGTCATGCACGATGCGGTTGACGCAGAACAGGTGCGCATCTTCGAGGTGGCGGGCGGGGCGGCCGGGCTCCAGGATGTCGAGGCCGCGATCGAAATAGCCCACCCAGAGGCGGCCGGCGGCGTCTACATCCAGCGCCGCGATGTTGCGGTCGGTCAACCGGCCGGGCTCGCGTTCCAGCACCCGCCGCCAGCTTCCCCCGGTCTTCTCCCCGGCGTAGAGGCCGTCCTGGGCGAGGGCGTAGGTGCCACCCTGGATCTGGAGGATGCGGGCGACCGGACCGGGGAGCGCCTGGCCGCGCGGGCGCGAAGAGATGACGCGGCGCGTCCCCAGCGGGATCTCCAGCGTGCCTTCCTCGAGCGTGCCCACCAGCAGGGTCTCGCCCTGGACCAGCAGGGACTGCGCGAAGAAGCCCGGGGCCAGCACGCGGGCGAAGCGCGCCCCGCGGAACTCGGCCACGCCCACGGGCGTGCCCGCATAGACCGAGTCGCCCGCGGCGGCGAGCGAGAGCACCTGCGGGTCGGGCAGGCCGGAGTTCTCGGCGAAGGCTTCCACCTCTCCGGCGCGATAGTGCAGCAGGCCGCGGTTGAGCGTGCCCACCCAGAGATCGGCGTCGTTGCCGGCGAGCGCGGTGACGTAGACGTTGGCCAGCGAAGCATGGAAGGGCGCGAGGCGCTTGCCGTCGTAGACCAGCAGCCCGTGCTTGTCGGTGCCCAGCAGGATACGCCCGGTGGAGAGCGGCAGCACCGCGGTGATGGCGCGGTAGCTCGCGTCCTCGGGGAGGATTTGGCGGAAGCGGCGGCCGTCGAAGGCCAGCAGGCCCTGGCCCTGGGTGGCGAGAAAGAGTTCAGGATCGTTGGAGTCGGCGGCCACGCCCGTGGCCAGGTGGGTGACGGGCGCGGGCGGCAATTCCAGCCCGACGCGGTACTGGGCGCGCAGCTTGCCGTCCGCGTCGTATTCGAAGAGGCCGGCGGGCCCGGCGAGGTAGAGGCTGCCGCGGTACGCGGCGGCGTCGGTGAAGCTGGCGGGCGCGCTCAGGTATTCGATCTGGCTGGGAGCTTTGCGGTCGAGGCGGGCGAGCACGAACGGGACCTGGCCTTGGGCGGCGACTTGCTGCTGAGCTTGCTGGAGAGCGCGGTGGGCCTGCCAGAGAGCGAGGCCGGCAAAGCTCAGGCCCGCCACCGCGAGCACCACCGGCGCCAGGCGCCACGCTCTCTTGAAAGAAAAAGGCACGACGGGCTTCGAAGAGGAAGCGATTTATACACCCGCCGCGCTGGAAAGAAAAGTACTGCTTTTCCTTGGACACCGCAAGGGGAAAAATGTTCCGGGGTCAGGTCACACAAAGGACACGAAGGAAAGCTAGGACAAGATTGTGGCCACGATCTCCTTGACGTGGATCTTGGTGGTGTCGAGCAGGGGGAGAGGGCAAGGGGCACCGCGCAGGATGAGGGGCAGTTCGGTGCCGCCCAGGATCACGCCCTGGATGGCGTCGCGCTGCCGCATGCCCTCGATCACCTTCAGGAAGCCCTCGCGGGTGGCGGGGAGAAAGATGCCCTCCACCAGTTCGCCCATGTACTTGGCGTGGACCCAGGCGTGCTCCTCCTCGGCGGGGAGAGCGAGGGCGATTCCCTGCTCCGAAAAGACCTTCTGGTAGAAGCCGGCGGTCATGGTGAAGCGGGTACCCAGCAGGCCCAGCTTGTTGAGGCCGAGCGCCTGGGCCTCGCGGCAGGTGGCTTCGACGATGCTGATGAGGGGGAGGGGGGAACGGCGGCGGACCTCGTCGAAGACGATGTGCGGGGTGTTGGCGGAGATGAGCCCGAAGCCGGCGCCGGCGCGGGCCAGGCGCTCCAAGGCCTCGGCCAGGTAGGCGGCCAGGCCGGCCAAGTCGTTGGCGGTCACCAGGTCCACGGCCCGCTTCAGATCGATGGAGTTGATGAGCATGGGGGGATAGGAGCCGTCGGGGCGCTGCGCGCGGTAGAGCGCGATGATCTGCTGGTAGTAGTCGATGGTGGACTCGGGCCCGGTGCCTCCGATGATGCCCGCGATCTTCATGGGGGGATTCTATAGAACCAGGGGCATCGGTGCTGCGCGCCAGGTCCTTCGCGGCCTGACGGCCGCTCCGGATGACGCCATCGCGAGGGCGAGGGCCTCGATGGCGGCCGGCGGGACGCCGGCGCTACGCGGAACCAGCCCTATGACCTGCGTCACAACCCGGAGTGACATCAGTCACAGCCCGCCGGGGGCGCGCGTCCCATACTGCCAGTGAAGGCCCGGTAAGGATCCGGTAGACACGGCCGGAGACTTCGACCTCAGGCGCTTTCCGGCGAAGCCTCTTCCACGTGGGCATCGGGGTCCGACCCGGCCGGCGGCCGCGCGCCGCCCCGAGGTGACAACATGGCGTCCCTGAGCAACGCGTTCTGCGCCGAATCCCAGAAGGTCCATGGCGACCACGAGACCCTGCTCGCGGAGCTGGCTGAATTGCAGTGGGCGCTGGACCACCTGGTCTGCTACTCCGAGGTCTATGCCGACCTGGCCACCGCCGGCAAGGTGCGCGAGCTGGGCCACAACCTGAAGGTGCTGCTGCCCACCCACTTCGTGCGCGAGGAAGCCACGGTGCTGGCCACGGTGGCGCGCATCAGCCCCGAGCTGGCCGACTTCGCCGCCCAGATGAAGCGGCAGCACAAGGAGCTGGGCGCCGAATTCAAGGCCTTCCTGGCGGCACTGCAGGAGTTCGAGAGTTCGAACGACCTGGACACCGCCGTCTGCCACATCAAGGAATCGGGCGCGCAGTTCGCCCGCGACCTGGGCGAGCACGTGGCCCTGGAAGAGCGCCAGTTGAGCGGCTTCCTATGAGATCCGCGCGCGACCTCGCCGGCTGTCCCACGAGAACGAGTTTTTGCCTGCTGCTGCGGGCGGAAGCCGCCGAACCTGGCGCTCCTTCCGCCCGCCGCGGCGGGCCGTCATCCTGGAGGAACCGTGTCCGCTACCAGCATTGATACCCGCATTCATACTCCGGAAGAAAAGATCGCGCCCCCTTATCCCGGCCAGGTCTCGACGGTGGACGGTTCGGGCGCGGTGGTGTGGGTGGAGTCGCACATCTGCCAGGGCGCCTGCGCCTATCCCATCACCCCTTCCACGCCCATGGGCGACGGATTCGCCATGGAGTACGCCAACGGCACCCGCAACCTGTGGGACGAGCCGCTGCAGTTCCTGGAGCCGGAGTCGGAGCACAGCTCGGCCTCGGCCTGCGAAGGCTTCGCGCTGGCGGGCGGCCGCGTCACCAACTTCACCAGCGGCCAAGGGCTGATCCTGATGAAGGAGGTGCTGTACGTGATCTCGGGGAAGCGCCTGCCCGTGGTCTTCCACATCGGAGCGCGGGCGCTGACCTCGCACTCGCTCAACGTGCACGCCGGGCACGACGACGTGATGGGCGTGGCCGACTGCGGCTGGGGCATGCTCTTCGGGCGCAACGCGCAGGAGGCCGCCGACCTGGCCCTGATCGCGCGCCGCGCCGCCGAGGATTCCGAGACCCCGTTCATGAACATCCAGGACGGCTTCCTGACCACGCACACCCTGGAGACCATCCGCCTGCCCGAGGCCGAGCTGATGCGCGAGTTCGTGGGGCGTCCGCAGGAGCGCATCCGCAACCTCTTCGACCCCCTGCACCCCATGCTCAGTGGCCCGGTGCAGAACCAGGACAGCTACATGAAGGGCAAGGTGGCGCAGCGGGCCTTCTATGACCGAGTGGCTCCGGCGCTGCTCAACGCCATGGATGACTACGGCGCGCGCACCGGGCGGCACTACGGCTTCCTGCGCCCCTACCGCATGCAGGACGCCGACTACGCCTTCGTGGGCATGGGCTCCATGATGGACACCTCCGAAGCCACGGTGGACTACCTGCGCGAGCGCGGAGTGCGGATCGGGTGCGTCACCCTAGTCAGCTTCCGACCCTTCCCCACCTTCGAGCTGGCCGCCCTGCTCAAGAACTGCCACGCGGTGGCGGTGATCGAGCGCTGCGACGTTCCTTTGGCGCAGTCGAACCCGCTGACCATGGAGATCAAGGCGGCGCTGAGCGACGCGCAGACGGAAAGCTCGGTGGTGCGCTTCGGCCGCCGCCCGGAGATCTTCTCCGGGGTGGCGGGGCTGGGCGGGCGCGACATCCGCCCCGGGCACTTCGTGGCCGCCGCCGAGAACATGATCGGCAACGGGCGCCGCTTCTTCGCCCTGAACATCAAGCATCCCGACGCGCTCGAAGTGGGTGCCGATCCCGACGTCCGCCCCAAGGGCGCCTTCTCCCTGCGCGGCCACTCGGTGGGCGGCTTCGGCTCGGTGACCACCAACAAGGTGATGGCCAGCGTGGCCTCGGACCTCTTTGGCCTCTACGCCCAGGCCTTCCCCAAGTACGGCTCGGAGAAGAAGGGCCTGCCCACCAACTACTACCTGACGCTGGCGCCGGAGTTCATCCGGCTGCACTGCGAACTGGCCACGGTGGAGTTCGTGGCCATCCAGGACGCCAACGCCTTCCTGACCGGCAATCCGCTGGCGGGGCTGGCGGAGGGCGGCATCGTGTACCTGCAGTCCAGCAAGCCCGCCGGCGAGGTGTGGCATTCCCTGCCGCCGGCGGCGCGGCGGCAGATCCGGGAGAAGAAGTACCGGGTGTACGCGCTGGACGCCACCCGCATCGCCCGCGAGTCGGCCAGCCGCGCCGACCTGCAGGTGCGCATGCAGGGCATCGTGCTGATGGGGGCCTTCCTGCATCTCACGCCCTTCCGCGAGCGCGCCGGGCTGAGCGAGGAGCAGCTCTTCACCGCTCTGGAGAAGACCCTGGTCAAGTACTTCGGCAAGCGCGGGGCGCAGGTGGTGAAGGACAACATGGCCGCCGCCCGCCGCGGCTACAGCGAATTGGTGGAGGTGGTGCCGCCTGCGGGCGAAGACCAGGCCGCCGCCAAGCGCAACGGCGACCACCGCTTCCAGGTGGCGCCGCCGCCCGCGGAAGGCCCGGTGATGCCCAACTTCTGCGAGAAGGTGATCGGCAGCTACGCCCAGGGGCGCGAGGATGATCTGGTGGCCGACGAGTACGTGGCCCGCAGCCTGATGCCGGCCTCCAGCGCCATGAAGCGCAGCTTCCGCAACCTGGCGCCCGACATCCCCGTCTTCCTGGCTTCGGCCTGCGTGGGTTGCATGGAGTGCGTGAACGAGTGTCCCGACACCGCCATCCTGGCCAAGGTGGTGGAGAAGCCGTTGTTGGAAGAGAAGCTGGCGGCGGTGGAGCGTCCCGAGCTGCGCGAGACGCTGCGCGCCCGCTTCGCTGTCACCAACAAGTACCACGACCTGTTCGTCAAGAAGGGCGAGCAGGGCGGCCTCTTCGGCATCTTCGTGGATCCCGACAAGTGCAAGGGCTGCGGCGAATGCATCACCGCCTGCGGCACGCACCATGCCCTGGCCATGAAACCCAAGGCGGAGTTGGACATGCCCGCCTACGATCTGGGCATGGACCTGTTCCACCACCTCCCCGACACGCCCCAGCGCTTCATCAACGAGAAGGCGCTGGCCGACATGATGCTCTCGTCCTCTTCCCTGCTCTTCGCGGGCGGGGCGGGGTCGTGCATGGGCTGCGGAGAAGCTACCGCGGTGCGGCTGATGCTGGCGGCCACCGGCTTCCAGTACGGCAAGGAGAACATCGGCATCGTGGCCGCCACCGGCTGCAACTCGGTCTTCGGGTCGACCTATCCCTTCAACCCGTTTGCGGTGCCGTGGACCAACTCGCTGTTCGAGAACGCACCCGCCGACGCCATGGG
>DATIWW010000331.1:0-5910 GCA_035519175.1 Terriglobales bacterium | reverse complement strand
ACCTGCTGCCCATCAACGACCTGTGGCATCCGGCCATCGGGGCGCTGGGGCTGGGGATCATCGGCTTCTTCGTGCCCCGGGTGCTGGGGGTGGGCTACGACACTATCTCCGACATCCTCAACGACAACCTGGCGCTCAAGCTGCTGCTGCTGGTGATGGTGTGCAAGGCGGTGGCGCTGGTCCTCTCGCTGGGCTCGGGGACCTCAGGCGGCCTGCTGGCGCCCATGTTCATGTCGAGCGCGGCGCTGGGGGCGGCGGTGGCCATGGGCTTCAACCACTTCCTGCCGGCGGCCAACCTGTCGCCTGCGGCCTTCGCCCTGGTGGCCATGGGGGCGGTCTTCGGGGCGGCCTCGCGCGCCACCTTCGCCTTCATCATCTTCGCCTTCGAGATCACGCGCGACTACAACGCGGTGCTGCCGCTGATGCTGGTGTGCGTGATCGCCGACGGCATCGCGCTGCTCTTCACCCGCACCTCCATCATGACCGAGAAGCTGGCGCGGCGCGGGCTGCGCATCCCCACCGACTACGAGGCCGACGTGCTGCAGCAGGTGACGGTAGGCGAGGTCATGGCCCGCGAGGTCCCCACGCTGCCGGCGGAGACCACGCTCCAGGAACTGACCGAGCGGATCGCGCGCGGCGAGCTGGCGCGCCACCAGGCGGTGGTGCTGGTGGACGCGCAAGGCAAGCCGGCGGGCATCGTCACCCACGGCGACGTGGTGCGCGCCCTGGAGCAGAATCCCGACGGCAGCCGCACCGTGCTGACCGCGGGCAGCAGCCCCCTGGTGGTCACCTATCCCGACGAGGTGCTGGCGGACGCGGTCACCCGCATGCTGCGCAACGACATCGGGCGGCTGCCGGTGGTCAGCCGCCAGGATCCCAGCCAGTTGGTGGGCTACCTGGGCCGCGCCGGGCTCATGCAGGCGCGCCTGCGCCGCATCGAGGAAGAACACGTGCGCGAGCCGGGATGGCTTTCCAGCCGCTAACTGCCGGCCTCCGTCTTCAGCAGCGTCTTCTTGCGCTCCATGCCCCAGCGATAACCGCCCAGGGCGCCGTCCGTGCGCACCACGCGGTGGCAGGGGATGAGGACGGCAACCGGGTTGGTGGCGCAGGCGCGGGCCACGGCGCGCACCGCGCGCGGGCGCCCGATGGCGGTTGCTACCTGGCGGTAGCTGCGGGTCGCGCCTCGGGGGATGGCGCGCAGCGCCTCCCACACCTTCCACTGGAAGGCGGTAGCGCGCAGGTCCAGGGGGATGTCGAGGGTCGGGCTGCCGCCACGCATGGAGGCGGCGAGCTGCCCGGCCCAGCGGGCCAGGCCGCGGTGGTCGGGGGTCAACTCGGCCGCCGGGAACTCCCGGGCCAGGTCGGCGTGCAGCTTCCTGCTCGAATCGCCGAACTTCACGGCGCAGACGCCCGTCGCTGTCGCCGCCAACAGCATGCGTCCCAAGGGCGAAGTCACCATCGTGTAGCGGATGCGCGCGCCGGCGCCGCCGCGGCGATAGGTGGCTGGCGTCATGCCAAGGTGATGCTGGGAGCGCTCGTAGAGGCGGCTGCTGGAGCCGTAGCCGGCGTCGTAGAGAGCGGTGGTGACGTCCTGGCCCTGGCGCAGGCCGGCCTTGAGGCGCAGCAGGCGCCGGGCCTCGGCGTACTGCCGCGGGCTGATGCCCAGCACGCGCGTGAAGGTGCGCTGCAGGTGGAAGGGGCTGACGCCGGCGGCGCGGCTGAGCGCTACCAGACGCAGCGGCTCGTCCAGGCTGGAATCGATGAGGCGGCAGATCCTCTCCACCAGCCGCGCGTGGGGATGGCCGTCGGCGGGCTGCTCCGGGCGGCAGCGGCGGCAGGGGCGGTAGCCGGCCTGCTCCGCGGCCCCCGGGGCGGGGAAGAAGGTCACGTGCTCGCGGTGGGGCCGGCGCGAGGGACAGGAGGGCCGGCAGTAGACGTGGGTGGAAGCCACGCCATAGACGAAGACGCGATCGAAGCGCGGGTCGCGGCGGGCGACCGCGCCCCACAGGTCGGCGGTGCGGTGCTTCACGGCAGTCATCATGCCTGAAGAGTACGTCGATGTGCCAGAGCGCGATATCCGATACTTGCGCTCAAAACAATAAAGTAGGGAGCGGTCTCCCGCTCCCCGCTTCCATGGTATGGACAAGATGATTCTACGCCTGTGCGGATCATGCCGTCCCTTCGGGACTCGGCCTTGATGGCCAGGTTTTCCCAGGGCTTTGCCCTGGGCTACCAGCGGACGTCCCCTGCGGGGACTCACAGGGAGTCGCGCAAAAAACCAAGAGCCGCCGAGGGTCTCGGCGGCTCAGAGCTGAAGGCTAAGGGCTGAGAGCTAGCTGCTGTAGAGCAGCACGCCTTCCTGCTCCTTGGCGTCCACGGGGCGATAGAAAAGGCGGTCGCCCTCGAGGTAGACCTCGATGAAGGCGGGCCGGCTCTGGATCATGCCCTGGATGAGCGCCTCCGACAGCGGGTCCTCGATGTACTTCTGCAGGGCGCGGCGCAGGGGACGGGCGCCGTAGCTGCGGTCGGTGATGGTCTTGTCGAGGATCCACTTGCGCGCCTCTTCCGTCACCGTGATGGTGATGTGCTTCTGGGCCAGGTTCTGGTTGAGCTGGCCCACCATCAACTCCACGATCTGCACCAGGTCCTGCTCGGTGAGGGCGTTGAAGATGATGATCTCGTCCAAACGGTTGAGGAACTCGGGATTGAAGGTACGCTTGACCTCGTTGCGCACCATGTCCTCGATCTTGCCGGAGATCTCGCCGGTGGTCTTGTCCTCCGCCTGGAAGCCCAGCCCGGTGCGCTTCTGCAGGTGGCGGGCGCCGATGTTGGAGGTCATGACCACGATGGCGTTCTTGAAGTCCACCGTGTTGCCCAGACCGTCGGTGAGCTGCCCATCCTCGAAGACCTGCAGCAGGATGTTGAAGACGTCGGGGTGGGCCTTCTCGATCTCGTCGAGCAGGACCACGGAGTAAGGGGCGCGCTTGACCCGCTCGGTGAGCTGTCCGCCCTCCTCATAGCCCACGTAGCCCGGAGGCGAACCGATGAGCTTGGAGACCGAGTGCTTCTCCATGAACTCGGACATGTCGAAGCGGATGAGCGACTTCTCGCTGCCGAAGAGGAACTGGGCCAGGGTACGGGCCACTTCCGTCTTGCCCACGCCGGTGGGACCGAGGAACAGGAAGGAGCCGATGGGCCGGTTGGGGTTCTTCAGGCCGGCGCGGGAGCGGCGGATAGCGCGGGCCAGGGCGGTGATGGCCTTCTCCTGGGAGATCACACGCTTGTGCAGCTCTTCCTCGATGCGCAGCAGCTTCTGCGATTCTTCTTCCTTGATGGAGGAGATGGGCACGCCGGTCCAGCGCGAAACCACGTCCTCGATGTCCTCGCGTCCGACCACGCCGGTGGAGGACTCGTCGAGGTGGTACTTCTCACGCAGGGCGCGCAGGTTCTCGCGCTCCTTGCGCTCCTCGTCCGAGTAGAAGCGCGCCTTCTCGAACTCGTGGTTGGCGATGGCGTTTTCCATGCGGTGCACGATGAACTTGATGCGCTTCTGGACGTCGGTGATCTCCTCGGGCAACGAGGTCTGGCGCAGCTTGACGCGCGCCCCGGCCTCGTCGATGAGGTCGATGGCCTTGTCGGGCAGGAAGCGGTCGGGGATGTAGCGGTTGGAGTGCAGCACCGCAAAGCCGATGGCCTCCTCGGTGTAGGTCACGGCATGGAACTTCTCGTAGCGGTCCTTGATGCCCTGCAGGATCTTGACCGCGTCGTCCTCGTTGGGCGGCGGCACCTTGACCGACTGGAAGCGGCGCTCCAGCGAGCGGTCCTTCTCGATGGACTTGCGGTACTCGCCCGGAGTGGTGGCCCCGATGCACTGGATCTCGCCGCGCGAGAGCGCGGGCTTCAGGATGTTAGCGGCGTCGAGCGAGCCCTCGGCCGACCCCGCACCCACCAGGGTGTGCAGCTCGTCGATGAAGATGATGGCGTTCTGGTTCTCCATCAGCTCCTTCATGATGGTCTTCAAGCGCTCCTCGAACTGGCCGCGGTACTTGGTGCCGGCCACGATGAGGGAGAGATCGAGGCCCAGGATGCGCTTGTCGGCGAGGAACGAGGGCACGTCGCCCTCGGCGATGCGCTGCGCCAGGCCTTCGACGATGGCGGTCTTGCCCACGCCGGGCTCGCCGATGAGGACGGGATTGTTCTTGGTGCGGCGGCAGAGGATCTGGATGACGCGCTCCAGCTCGCCCTCGCGCCCCACCAGGGGATCGAGCTGGTTCTCCATGGCGGCCTGGGTCAGGTCGCGGCTGAACTCGGAGAGCAGGGAAGACTCGCGGCTGCGCTGCGGCGCGGCTTTTTCCTGGGTGCTGCGCGCCAGCTCCTCGCGGATGGAAGAGAGGCGCAGGCCGCGCTCGTGCAGGATCTCGGCGGCGAAGCACTTCTCCTCGCGCAGCAGGCCCAGCAGCAGGTGCTCGGTGCCGATGTGCTTGTGGGAGAGGCGCTCGGCCTCCTCGGCGGCGTAGGCCAGCACGCGCTTGCACTCGTTGGAAAGGGGCAGGTCCACGGAGGTGGAGACCTTCTCGCGGATGGTGGTGTGGCCCTCGATCTGCTTGCGGATGGACTCGACGGAGGCGTGCGAGCGCAGGAAGCGATTGGTGAGCGCCTTGTCCTCGCGCAGCAGGCCCAGCAGCAGGTGCTCCGTCTCGATGTACGGAGAGCCGAACTGGCTGGCCTCGTAGCGCGCGAAGAAGATCACGCGGCGGGCCTTCTCTGTGTAGCGTTCAAACATTCCCGGTCCCTCTCTCCCCTATCGACTGCCTTCCGCAACCCGAAGTCGCGGCTCCCTCCGGGGCGGCGGGGCGAGCCTTCCGCTTCCGGGGCAGAGCTTGCGGGTCCCGCCGGGCGGGACCGCGATTTCCTTCCTGCCGGCTAAGCCGGCAACGACCCCGGCGCCACCTCTTCCAGACGTCCGCGCTCGAGGCGCAGGACGCGATCACAACGGCGTGCGAACGCGTGGTTGTGGGTGACGATGAGGGAGGTGAGCCGGTGGTCGCGATGGAGCCTGGCGATCAACTCAAATACCGCCTCCGCGGTGCGGCTGTCGAGGTCGCCCGTAGGCTCGTCGGCCATCAACAGGCGCGGCCGCGTCACCAGGGCCCGGGCCAGGGCCACGCGCTGCTGTTCGCCGCCGGAAAGCTCGCCGGCGCGATGCTGGGCGCGTTCTTCCAGCCCCACCTCACGCAGCCAGGTGATCGCTTCCTGCTCCGCTTCCCCACGCGCCCGTCCCCGGACCCGCAGAGGCATGGCCACGTTCTCGCTCGCGGTGAATTCCGGCAGCAGATAGTGGAACTGCCAGACGAATCCGATCTCGCGATTGCGAAATTCGGCTGCGGCCTCGTCGGAGAGCGATCGCAGCTGCATTGGCCCGCAGTATACGTCACCTTTGGAAGCCCTATCAAGCGCCCCCAGGATGTGCAGCAAGGTACTCTTGCCAGCCCCCGACTCGCCCACGATGGCCAGCATCTCCCCCTGCTTCACCCGGAAGGAGAGGTTGTCAAAGATCACCAGCGGCGCCCCGCCGGCAACGAAGACCTTGCTCAGGCCTTCCACCCGCAGGATGTCCGCCTCTTCACTCATTGGATGCGTCTTGCCTCGCTTCCGTCACTCGAATTGGTGACGTGCCCCGCCACCAGCAGATTACCAAAGGGAGAGGTCCCTTCGGGCGGGAAAGTAACCAAGAATCGGGTCATCGGGTGATCGGGTCATTGGGTCATTTGCGGACCTCACCACTCTGCGTGGCTAAGGGGGGGTCCTTCGCGGGCTCGGTCGCCCGCGCTCCCTCGCTGCGCTCAGGATGACGAGTCCAATGACTTGTCGTTCTCTGCGGTCTCGGCGCTCTCGGCGGTGAGAAACCTA
>DATIWW010000330.1:0-13389 GCA_035519175.1 Terriglobales bacterium | reverse complement strand
GAATCGGAAAAGCAGGTGGGCGAAGGCGAGGGCGGCAAGAACGAGGACGACGAATACTTCGACCTGCTGCCCAACATCTGAACTTCGCTGTGCGCCTCTCGGGCGTCAGCCCGAGCGTAGGCGGAAGAAGCGATAGAAATTCTCTGCCGTCTGCTTGCCCACCTCTTCGCCCGTCATCCCCCGCAACTCCCCGATCTGCCGCGCCACCTCCTTCACGAAGGCGGGTTCGTTGCGCTGGCCGCGGTGCGGCACCGGCGCCAGGAAGGGTGAATCGGTCTCGATGAGCATGCGCTCCAGCGGCGCCTCGCATGCCGCGTCGCGGATGTTCTGGGCCTTGGGGAAGGTGATGTTGCCGGCGAAGGAGATCAGGAAGCCCATCTCCAGCGCGGCGCGCGCGTGCGCCAGGCTGCCGGTGAAGCAGTGCAGCACCCCGCCCAGCCCGCTCGCCGCCCAGTGCTCGCGCACCAGCCCCAGGCAGTCGTCCCAGGCGTTCTCGCTCGCTTGCGAGGGCCGGCAGTGGATCACGATGGGCAGCTTGGCCGCCCGCGCCTGCTCCATCTGCCGCAGGAAGACGGCGCGCTGCACCTCCCGCGGCGAGTGGTCATAGAAGTAGTCCAGCCCGATCTCGCCCCAGGCGATGACCTTGGGCCGCTTGGCCAATCGCTCCAGTTCGGCAAAGTCGGCTTCCGTGGCCAGCCGTGCCTCGTGGGGATGGACGCCGATGGTGGCGTAGATCCAGTCGTGCTCCTGGGCCAGCCGGATCCCGCAATCGAGCGAGCCTGGTCCGGTGCCCGAGCCGATGGCGACCACCGTCTCGACTCCCGCCTCCCGCGCGCGCAGGAACACCTCGCCGCGGTCCTCGTCGAACTGCGGCATCTCGAGATGGGCGTGGGAATCGACGAACATCGGGAGATCGGGTGATCACGACATCGGGTGATCGGCTCGAGCGCTCGGGAGGTCTTCAGATCACCCGATCGCCAGATCACCCGATTTACTTGAGCTTCGCGCCCACCGGCACGTCTTCCAGGAAGCCGCACAGCACGGGCGTGCCTTTTTCTCCGAGGGAGGCGGCGACGATCATGCCGTTGGATTCCAGGCCGCGCAACTTGCGTGGCGCCAGGTTGGCCACAATCACCACCTTGCGCCCGATGAGCGACTCCGGCGTGTAGGCCTCGGCGATGCCTGCCACCACCTGGCGCACCTCCGTGCCGATGTCCACTTCCAGGCGCAGCAGCTTGTCCGCTCCTTTTACCTTCTCCGCCACCTTGACTTGGCCCACGCGCAATTCCACCTTGGCGAAGTCGTCGATCGAGATCTTGCCGTCGGGCGTGGCGGGCCCGGGTGCGGCCGCGGCTGCTGCCGGGGCCGGCGGGGGACTGGGCTTGGCCGGGGAAGCGACCTCGGCCTTCGGCGCCAGGGGTGCGCCGGCGCGCTCTTCCATCTGCTGCATCCTTTCGATAGTGGATTTGTCGGCGCGGGGAAAGACGGGCTCGACCTTGCCCAGCTTGGTCCCCAGCTTCACCTCGCCCCACTTGAGCTGGTCCAGCCGGACTTTCTCGATATTCCCCAGACCCAGTTGCGCCCAGATGCGCGCCGTCGCTTCGGGGATCACGGGATGCACCAGCGCGCTCACCAGCCGCAGCACCTCGGCGGCGGTGTAGAGCACGGTGGCCAGCCGCACCCGGCTCTCCTGGTCGTCCTTCTCGGCCAGGGCCCAGGGTTCGTTCTCCACCAGGTACTTGTCCACGGTGGCCACCAAGGACCACGCCGTCTCCAGCGCGCGCGAGAATTGGTAGTCGTCGAACAGCTTGCAGTAGCCGGCCACCACCTCGCCGGCCTGCTGCGCGATGGCCTCCTCCGCCGCGGTCTTGGCCACCGCCGACGAAGGGTAGGGCACCTCGCCGCGGAAGTAGCGCTCGATCATGGCCAGGGTGCGGCTGGCCAGGTTGCCCAGCCCGTTGGCCAGGTCGGCGTTGTAGCGCTGCACCAGCGCATCGAAGGAGAAAGCGCCGTCCTGCCCGAAGACGATCTCGCGCAGCAGGAAGTAGCGCAGCGCGTCCGCTCCCAGCACTTCCAGGATGGTCTCCGCGCGCACGATGTTGCCCCGCGACTTCGACATCTTGCTCTGCTCGAACAGCAGCCAGCCGTGCGCCACGATGGAGCGGGGCAGCGGCAGTTCCGCCGCCATCAGGAACGCCGGCCAGTACACGCAGTGGAAGCGCACGATCTCCTTGCCGATCATGTGCACGTCCGCCGGCCAGTAGCGCGCGAACTTCTCCTGGTCCTTGGCCGACTTCCCCCCGAAGCCCACGGCGGAACAATAGTTGGTCAAGGCGTCCAGCCAGACGTACACCACGTGCTTGGGATCGTTGGGCACGGGGATGCCCCACTGGAAGGTGCTGCGGCTGATGGAGAGATCGCGCAGCCCGCTGCGCACGAACGCGGCCACCTCGTTGCGCCGCGTCTCCGGACGGATGAAGCCGGGCTGCTCCGCGTACAGCTTCAGCAGCTTGTCTTCGAAGGCGGACAGTTTGAAGAAATAGTTCTCTTCGGTGACGGTCTCGGTGGGGCGGCCGCACTCCGGGCAGGGCGCGCCCGGCCCGGCCGCGTCCACGTAGAGCTCGTCGTTCACGCAGTACTGCCCGGTGTACTTGCCCTTGTAGATGTAACCCTTGTCGCGGATGCGCCGGAACATCTCCTGCACCCCGCGCTTGTGGCGCGGCTCGGTGGTGCGGATGAAATCGTCATAGCGGATGCCCATGCGGTCCCACAGCCCGCGGAAGGCGGCCGCGACCTCGTCCGCCCACTTCTGCGGCTCCTGCCCGGCGGCCACCGCCGAGCGCTCCACGTGCATCCCGTGCTCGTCGGTGCCGGTGAGGAAGAAGGTGTCCACGCCCAGCATGCGCTTGTGCCGCGCCACCGCGTCGCACACGATGGTGGTGTAGGCGTGCCCCACGTGCGGCCGCGCGTTGACGTAGAAGATCGGAGTCGTGATGTAGAACTTCGGGCCCTTATCCATGCTGGCGTTCCAGGTACAGCCGCGATGCTTCCTGCATCACGGTCTTCAGGGGAAGATGATGTTCGCCGGCGATGCGCCGGCAGTCCTCGTACTCGGGGGCGAAGTTCGCCACCGAGCCGTTCAGGTGCGCGACCTTCATGCGCACCGCGCCCCAGGGCGTCTCCACGCTCACCGACTCGCGCCGCAGCACCTGCCGCCGCTCCTCGCGCCGGCGCACTCCCAGCGTGGTGGTCTCGGTGAACAGCAGCTTGGCCAGCCGGTCCGCGTCCTCGGGGCGGCAGAGGACCGTGAGCAGCATGCCCGGGCGGTTCTTCTTCATTTGCACGGGAGCGCCGAAGACGTCGAGCGCGCCCTCGGCCAGCGCCCGCTCCATCACGTAGCCGAAGAGCTGCGGGTTCAGGTCGTCGAGATTGGCCTCCAGAACCGCCACTAGGTCGCTCGCAGTCTCGGCGCGAGCCTGCGCCTCGCCCACCGTCAGCCGCAGCACGTTGGGCTGGCCGTGGAGATCGCGCGTGCCCGCACCGTAGGCGCTCTTCTCGATCTTCATGGCAGGGAAGGGAGCGAAGCGACCCGCCAGCACGCTCACGATGGCCGCTCCCGTGGGTGTAACCAACTCCGCCTGCACGCCCGAGGAATAGACGGACGCGCCCGCCAGCAGCTTGAGGGTGGCCGGCGCGGGCACGGGAAAGATCCCGTGCGCGCACTCCACCGTGCCCCCGCCCAGGTTCAGCGGCGAGCACACCCACTCGTCCACGCCCAGGGCCTCGGCGCCCACCGCCGCGCCTACGATGTCCGCCAGGGCGTCCGCCGCGCCCACTTCGTGAAAGTGGATCTTCTCGATCGAGACGTTGTGGATCTCCGCCTCCGCCTGGCCCAGCGCCTCGAAGATGGCGATGGCCGTCTCCTTCGCGCCCGCGCTGATTCCGGCGTGCCGGATGATCTCGCGGATCTCCTTCAGCCCGCGGCCGTGCTCGTGGGGCACCGCCGCCCCAGGCTGTGCGGGAGAATCCTCGTGGTGATGATGCCCACGGTCATGGCCGTGCTCCTGCCGGCGCGGCTTGCCCCTCGCGCCCGCTACGATCACGTCCACCTTGGTGGCGCGGATGCCGCCGCGCTCCACCCGCCCGATCTCCAGGTGCGCCCCCACGCCCAGCGCCGCCACCGTCTTCTCCAGCAGCGCCGGCGACACGCCCGCATCCAGCAGCGCGCCTAGGAACATATCGCCGCTGATGCCGCTGAAGCAATCCAGGTATGCGATGCGCATGGTGGTGGAAGACGTCAGAAGAAGCCGGCGCCCGTCGTCAAGACTTCCATGATAGGCAGCGCGCACGCGGGCGTCAAACGGGCGGCCCGCGCCGCTTTGCTATAATCTCTCGTTTCTTCAGTCACTTACGGAGCTTCCGGATTGTACCGCGACTTCCAGCTTCGCCTGGCCGAGCGCATGCGCGACTTCCTGCGCCGTGCCTACTCGCTCGAGCTGCCGCAACTGGTGGTCGAGCAGCCGCCGCGCGTGGACTTGGGCGAGTACGCCCTGCCGCTCTCCTTCGACCTGGCCAAGCGCCTGCGCCAGCCCCCGCGCAAGATCGCGGAGGAGATCGTGGCCGGGCTGGGCGCGGTCGAGGGCTTCGAGAAGCTCGAGGTCGCGGGCGCCGGCTACATCAACGCCCGGGTGAAGCGCGGGGAACTAGCCGCGGCGCTGGCCGCGGGTACGGACCCCGCCTCGTCCGCCCAGGTCCGCGCTCAGCGCGCCGGCGAGAAGATCCTGGTGGAGCACACCTCCATCAATCCCAACAAGGCGGCGCACATCGGGCACCTGCGCAACGCCATCCTGGGCGACACCTTCGTGCGCCTGCTGCAGGCCGCCGGCTATCCCGTGGACGTGCAGAACTACATCGACAACACCGGGGTGCAGGTGGCCGACGTGGTGGTCGGCTTCACCCGCCTGGAGAAAAAGTCGAAGGCCGAGATCGAGAAGCTGGCCGCCTCCGACCCGCGCCTGGACTACACCTGCTGGGAGCTGTACGCCCGCGTCTCGCAGTGGTACGAGGAGGACAAGGCCAACCTGGAGGTCCGCGCCGAGGCCCTGCACGCCATCGAGCGCGGCGGCAACGAATTGGCCCAGATCGCCGGGCTCATCTCCACCGCCGTCCTGCGCCGGCATCTCGAGACCATGGACCGCCTGGGCATCGAATACGACTTCCTGCCCCGCGAGAGCGAGATCCTCCGCCTGCACTTCTGGAACCTGGCCTTCGAGCAGATGAAGCAGAAGGGCGTGCTCTACCTCGAGTCTCAGGGCAAGAACGCGGGCTGCTGGGTGATGAAGCGCCCGGCGGCGGCGGGCAAGGCCGAGGAGGGCGAGGAGGACACCAAGGTCATCGTGCGCTCCAACGGCACTGTGGGCTACGTGGGCAAGGACATCGCCTACCACCTGTGGAAGTTCGGGCTGCTGGGGCGGGACTTCGGCTACCGCCGCTTCTACCGCTATCCCAACGAGCGCGACTGCTGGATTTCGGCGGAAGACGGCGAGCCCGAGCACCCGCACTTCGGCGGCGTGGCCGCCATCTACAACGTCATCGACTCGCGCCAGAACGAGGCCCAGAACACCGTGCGCGAGGCCCTAGCCAGCATGGGCTATCGCCACGAGGCCGCCCGCTACACCCACTTCTCCTACGGCCCGGTGGCCCTCACTCCGCACTGCGCCGCCGAGCTGGGCTATCCCTTGACCGAGGACGACTGGGCGCGCGCCTCCATCGAGGTCTCCGGGCGCAAGGGCTTTGGGGTGAAGGCCGACGACCTGATCGACACCCTCATCGCCTCCGCCAAGAAAGAAGTGGATCCGCGCCATCCCGAGCTCAAGGATGAAGAGCGCGGGCGCATCGCCACGCAGATCGCCCTGGGCGCGCTGCGCTACTTCATGCTCAAGTTCACCAAGGGCTCGCTCATCGCCTTCGACTTCAAGGAAGCGCTCAGCTTCGAAGGCGAGACCGGACCGTATTGCCAGTACGCCGTCGTCCGTGCCTCCAACATCTTCCGCAAAGCGGGCGTGGAGCCGGAGCGGGCGCTCAAGGACAAGGTGGACTTCGAGACGCACCTGGCCGGGCCCACCGGCGACGAGATCTGGGAACTCTGGCTGACCGCGGCCAAGCTCTCCTACACGGTGGAGCAGTGCATCGCCACCACCGAGCCCGCCTACGCCGCCAAGTACGCCTTCCAGATGGCGCAGGTCTTCAACAACTTCTACCACCGCCATCCCATCATCAAGGAGCCGGACGAGGGCCGGAGGAAGTTCCTGCTGGCCACCGCCGCCGTGGTCCGCCGCGAATTGATGCGCGCCTTGGCCCTGATGGGCATCTCCTGCCCGGATGTGATGTGATCGCCGTTTTGCGGGCGTGAGCGATCCCGCGAAGCGGGCGAGCGGGAGTCCGCAGGCGTCATCCTGAGCAAGGCCGCGTTCTGTACGGCCGAGTCGAAGGATCTCGCGCCCCGGAGCACCTTGGGAGAAAACCCCGGGGCCGCAGGGTGCATCTCATCCAGTGCAGCCGAGAATCCTGAGCGCAGCGGGCGGGAGGTTGCTTTTGCCCTCCCCGCAGGCGTAGCGTTTTCTTAAGAGGTGTTCTATGAAGCGAGCGTCGTCGTTTCTGACACTGTTTCTCCTGATCGTGGCCTGTGGCGGGGTCTGGGCGCAGCAGCCCAAGGAGATGCCGCAACTGGTGGTCAACGCCCACTACGTCTATGTGACCTCCTACGACGGCAACCAGTGGTCGCCCAACCTGCTCCCCGAGGACCGGCAGGCGATCTCCGACGTGCAGGACGCCCTCCGCAAGTGGGGGAAGTACATCGTGGTCTACCGGCCGCAAGACGCCGAGATCATCCTGGCGGTGCAGAAGCGGGGCAGCGAGGATGTGCTGGCGGTCTACCAGGCGGGGCTGGGATTCAGCAGCAACCCCCTGTGGCGCGGCATGCGGCAGGGCGGGTTGGACAGCAAGGAGATGGGGCTGATGGTCGACTTCCAGCGCGCCGTGGAGAAGGCCGAGACCGCCAAGTGATTCTCGAAGGCGCGGGCTGACCGCGCTCTCGAGGCGAAGTTCTACGAGCCGCAGCGATGCGGCTTTTTTGTGTCCGGATTTCGGCGTTATACTGAGCGGCGCTTGGGCAGGTGAGGGCTCCCGAGGAGAAGGGAATTGAGACTGGCTTGTGGGATCCCGATACTGGTGCTGGCGACGGCGCTCACGGCTGCCGCCCAAGGCGGGCCAGCGCCGGCTGCCGCACCTATCGTCGTCCCCGACGGCGTGCGCATATCGGCCGTGCTGAGTACGAGCATTGACGCGGAGCATTCCAAGCCCGGCACGCCCATCACCCTGGAATCCACTGCGGATGTGCGCGGCTCCAAGGGCGAGATGCTGATTCCCAAGCACGCCAAGCTGACCGGCAAGGTGACCGAGGCCATTCCCTGGACCAAGGCCCAACCCGAGTCGCGGCTCTCAATCGTGGTGGAACGCGCCGAGTGGAAGAGTGGAGCAGCAGTGCTGCGGGCGTTCATCGTGGGAAAGCTGAAGGCGTTGGCCAGCCCCAGCGTCGCCGGGGGCCGAGACGTGCTGGTGATGATGGTGCCCGGAACTGGTGGTCCGGGCGCGCCACCGCCTCCTCCCCCGGACACCATAGGTGTCAACCCCGGACCGTACCCGGACGCCACCTGCAAGCTGCGCGTGGCCGACGATCCGGCGCTGGCCAGCGAAGTGGTTTCCGCCAAGCACAGTGTCTACATGGATTCGGGCAGCACCTTCGACCTGCTCAACGCGCCCAACCAATAGGGGTCAGCGGGGCTGCTCCGCCCAGTCGCGCACGAACTCGACCAGGGAGCGTACCGCGATGCCGGTGGGCCCCTTAGCGATCCAGGGCTTGTTCTCCTCCATCCAAGCGACGCCGGCGATGTCGAGGTGGATCCAGGGCGTCTCTTCGACGAACTCCTTGAGGAACATGGCGGCGGTGACGGCGCCGCCCCAGCGTCCGCCGGAGTTGACGATGTCGGCGATGCCGCTTTTGATCATCTCGCGATACTCCTCGTCCACGGGCAGGCGCCACATCTTCTCTCCGGCGCGCTCCACGGCGCGGGCGAAGCGCTGGTAACTCTCCTCGTCGTTGGCGAAGATGCCGGCGTTGATCATGCCCAGCGCGACCACGCAGGCGCCGGTAAGGGTGGCGGCGTCGACCAGGTGGGTGCAGCCCAATTGGCGGGCGTAGTGCAGGCCGTCGGCCAGCACCAGGCGTCCCTCGGCGTCGGTGTTGATGATCTCGATGGACTTGCCCGACATGGCGATCTGCACGTCGCCGGGCTTCTGTGCCTTGCCCGAAGGCATGTTTTCCGAGGCGCAGACCACGGCGACGACCTTCACTTTGGGCTTGAGCAGGGCGATGGCGCGCATCGCCCCCAGCATGGCCGCGCCCCCGGCCATGTCGTATTTCATCTTCTCCATGCCGTCGGAGGGCTTGATGGAGATGCCGCCGGAGTCGAAGGTGATGCCCTTGCCCACCAGGCCGAGCACGGGCTTGGCGGGAGCGCCCACGGGATCGTACTGGATGACGATGAGGGCGGGAGGCTCGTCGGAGCCCTGAGCGACGCTCCAGAAGGCGCCCATCTTGAGTTCCTTGATCTTGTCGGCGCCGTAGGCCTCGACGGTCATGCGGAAACCGTCGGCGTGCTCGGCGATCTGGCGCACCATCTCGGCGGCGCGGCGGGCCAGCGCGGTGGGGGTCATGCGGTTGCCGGGCTCGTTGACCAGTTCGCGGGTGAAGTTCTGCGACTCGCCCACGATGCGGCCCTCCTCCAGGGCGCGGCGCAGCGCGGCCTGGTCGCCGGCCGCGACCACGGCCAGCACCTCCAGGCTCTGGTCCTTGCGGTCGCTCTTGTAGGTGTCGGGATCGAAGTCGCCGACGAAGATGCCCTCGACGATGGCCTTGACGGCGGCGGGCGCGCCGGCGCTCCAGGGCTCGGGCGCGACCATGGCGAAGCTCCGGATGCTGCGCGACTTCAGGAAGCGCGCCGCCGTCCCCGCCACCCGGCGCAGGTCGTAGGCGGAAAAGTTCTTGGCCTTGCCGCCGCCCACCAGCAGCAGGCGCTTGGCGGCCAGGCCCTGAGGGCGATGGACGAGCACCGTCTCGAAGAGCTTGCCGGTGGCTTCGCCTGAAGCGATGACCTCGGCGGCGGCTTGCTGCAAGGCGGGGGCGCCGGCCACGCGGGCGTCCGGCTTGTCCTTCCCGCCGTGGTCGAGGACGACAGCGACCAGGCATTCGCTCTGAACATCGGCGGGCTGGGCGAGAGAGAGTTCGGTCTTCATAGAGTCGGGATGAGTTCCTTAGGGTCTGCGGGCGCGCGCCATGGCCTCGCGGGCCTCGCGGTCGGCGGTGCGGCGGCGCTCGGTTTCGCGCTTGTCCCAGAGCTGCTTGCCCTTGGCCAGCGCTAGTTCGCATTTGACCCGGCCGTTGCGGAAGTAGAGCCGGGTCGGGATGAGGGTGAGTCCCTTCTGCTGCAGCTTGCCCGTGAGCTTGCGCAACTCCAGCTTGTGGACCAGCAGCTTGCGGGTACGCAGGGGCTCGTGGTTGTAGATGTTGCCGTGCTGGTAGGGCCCGATGTGGGCGTTGAGCAGCCAGAGTTCGCCGTCTTTGACGATGCCGTAGGCATCCTTGAGGTTGGCGCGGCCGTCGCGGATGGACTTGACCTCAGTGCCGGACAGCACCACCCCGGCCTCGAACTTTTCCAGCAGGAAGTAGTTGTGGGAGGCCTGGCGGTTGACGGAGGCGTCGCGCTCGCCCGCCGCAATGGGGTCGCGACGGGGCTTCTTCTCCTTCTCGGGGCGGACGGGATGGGAGCTCTGGCGGGCCATGCACGGGCCATCTCGGGATGGCCGGAGTTTTATGCTAACACACACAAACCGGGGCATTTGGAGGCGCCTGCCCCCGGTGTATAATGCGAGCTTCCCATGGCGTTCGCTCCGGGCAAGAGCTTCCGTGTCTCTGCAAGACCGCTGGTGCGCTGGCTGGCTGTGCTGCTGGCGCTAGGGCTGGCCCTGCCGGCGGGGGCCGACCAGGCCAAAAACCTCTTCAAGAAAGGCCAGGAGGCCGAAGTCCGCCAGGACTACGAGAACGCCTTCCATTTCTACCAGCAGGCCTACGAGCTGAAGCCCAAGGAACTGACCTACCGGGCCTCGGCGCTACGCACGCGCTTCCTGGCGGCGGCCTCGCACGTGCGCAACGGGCAGTTGCTGCGCAATGCGGGCAAGCTGGAGGACGCCCTGGCCGAGTTCGCCAAGGCGCTGGCCATCGATCCTTCCAGCTTCATCGCGCAGCAGGAGGCGCGGCGCACCCAGGAGATGATCGAGCAGGCCAAGAGCGGGGCCCCGGCAGCGGCGGTCCCGGCTGCGGACTCGCTGGGTCGGCTGGCCGCCTCGGCGCAGGGACCGGTGGAGCTGGCGCCCATCTCCAACCAGCCCATCAGCCTGCAGCTCACCGAGGACAGCAAGGTGGTGTATGACGCCATCGGGAAACTGGCGGGGATCAACGTGCTGTTCGATCCCGACTACAGCAGCCCGCGACGCATCCACATCGCGCTCAACGGAGTGACGCTGGCGCAGGCGCTGGAGATCGCGGCCCTGGAGTCGAAGACCTTCTGGCGGCCGGTGACCCCGAACACCATCTTCGTCGCCCAGGACACGCCCACCAAGCGCAAGGAGCTGGAGCAGAGCGTCATCAAGACGTTCTACCTGTCGAACATCTCGCAGCCGCAGGAGCTGCAGGAAGTGATCAATGCGGTGCGCGGCACCCTGAACATGAACACGGTCTCGCCGCTGGCCAGCCAGAACGCCATCGTGGTGCGGGGCACCCCCGACCAGGTGGCCATGGTGGAGAAGCTGATCGACGACATCGACAAAGCGCGCCCCGAGGTGATCGTGGACGTGGTGGTCATGGAAGTCAGCCGCAACAAGCTGCGCGACCTGGGCATCACCCCGCCGGCCAGCGTCAGCGTGCAGATCCAGAGCCCCGTCACCACCACCAGCACGACCACCACTGGCAGCAGCGGTTCCGGAGGCACTGCCACCGTGACCACCGGCACCACACCCCAGCCCCTGACCCTGAACCAACTGGCCAATTGCGGGGCGGAGTGCTTCACGGTCAGCATCCCGCCGGCCACCGCCAACTTCCTCTTCGACGACACCGCCACCAAGATCATCCAGCAGCCGCAAGTGCGGTCGGTGGACGGCGAGAAAGCCAGCCTGAAGATCGGGCAGCGCATCCCCGTGGCCACCGGGTCGTTCCAGCCGGGCATCGGCGGCGTCGGCATCAATCCCCTGGTCAACACCCAGTTCCAGTACCAGGACGTGGGGGTGAACATCGACATCACGCCGCACATCCACGGCGATCGGGAAGTGACGCTGAAGATGATGCTGGAGATCTCCTCGGTGGTAGGGCAGCAGAACATCGGGGGCATCCAGCAGCCCATCATCGGGCAGCGCAAGTCCGAGGCCACCATCCGCCTGAAGGAGGGCGAGGTGAACCTGATGGGCGGCATGCTGGAGCAGGACGTGACCAAGGACTGGTCGGGCATCCCCGGACTGGGGCAGATCCCGTTCTTCCGCTACTTCTTCGCCAAGGAGCACACGACCTCGAGCGAGAGCGAGCTGGTCTTCGCCCTGGTGCCGCACATCGTGCGCCTGCAGGACGTCAGCAGCCAGAACACGCGCCCGGTGGACGTGGGCACGGCCACCGGCATCGAGCTGCGTCCCGCGGCGCAGACGCCGCCGGCTGCCCCTGCTGGGGCTCCGCCGATGGCCGGGCCGAGTCCCGAGGCTGGAGGAACGGCCCAGCCGCCGCCGGCTGCCCCCATGCCGGTCCCGCCTGGCCCCGGCGCCGCTCCGCCTGCGGCGCAGCCGGCAGGGCCGGCGGGCATGCTCGGCCCCGGCGGGGGCCCCAGCCTGCGCTTCGACCCTGTAGCGCTGACCCAGGCGGCCGGCTCGACCTTCGTGGTCAACCTCGTGCTCACCGGCGGACAGGACATCTCCTCGGTCCCGCTGCAGGTCTCCTACAACCCCAACGTGCTGTCGCTGGTGAACCTGTCGGATGGCGGGCTGCTCTCCAAGGACGGGCAGCCGGTGGCGCTGGTGCACCGCGATGATGCCGCCACGGGCACGCTGATCATGTCGGCTTCGCGCCCGCCCAACTCCCCCGGGGTCAGCGGGGACGGCGCTGTCTTCACCCTGACTTTCCTGGCCAAAGCCAAGGGCCAGAGCCTGCTGACCATCAGCCGGCCGGGAGCGCGCGACTCCAAGATGGCGCCGGTGCAGGTGACCACCGCGGGCGCCAGCGTCACCGTGCAGTAGCGGGCTAGAATAATCGCTGTGAGAGTCCCTCTCGTCCAGGCCGCGGCCGGTTCCTCCGCCAGGAGGAAGATGGCAGGGCTCACGCTCATCGAACTGATCGTGGCCATCATGATCCTGCTGATCCTGACCACGGCGGCCATCCCCATCGCGCGCACCCGCATCAAGCGGGAGAAGGAGCGGGAGCTGCGCCGCGACCTGTGGGAGATGCGCGACGCCATCGACCATTACAAGGAAGCCGCCGACCGCGGCGCCTTCCAGATCAAAGTGGGCTCCGAGGGCTATCCTCCGGACCTGGAGACCTTGGTCAACGGCGTGGATGTGAACGGCAAGAAGGTGCGCTTCCTGCGCCGCATCCCGGTGGATCCCATGACCGGGAAAGCGGAGTGGGGGCTGCGCGCCCTCAAGGACGACCCGGACTCGAGCTCCTGGAGCGGGGACAACGTGTTCGACGTGTACTCGCTCTCCACCGGGACCGCGCTGGACGGCACCAAGTACTCGGACTGGTAGCCCATGCTACGCCGCCACAAAACCCGGGGCTTCACCCTGATCGAGATGATGATCGTGATCAGCCTGATCATCATCCTGCTGGGGCTGGCCATCCCCAACTATGTGCAGTCGCTGCGCCGGGCCAAGGAGGCGGTGCTGCGCGACGACCTGTTCACGCTGCGCACCTCCATCGACCAGTACACCTACGACAAGCTGCGCGCCCCGCAGTCGCTCGACGACCTGGTGACGGCGGGCTACCTGCACGAGGTCCCGGTCGATCCCATGACCAACTCGCGCGAGACCTGGGTGGTGGTCAACGAGGACGTGATGGAGAGCATCGACCAGACCCAGCCCGGCATCACCGACGTGCATAGCGGCTCGGAGGCTACGGCCCTGGACGGGACAGCATATAGCTCGTGGTGACGTCATGCGCCGTTACCTGAAGATCATCATTCTGCTGGGTGGGGTCGGCGGTATCCTGGTCGCGGGATGGGCATGGAACCGACATCATCG
>DATIWW010000329.1:0-6536 GCA_035519175.1 Terriglobales bacterium | reverse complement strand
CATGGATGGCGACGTTGGCCTGGCCCTCCACCCCGGTGGTGAAGTGCTCGGTGGCCGACGCCGGGATGGTGGAGTTGCGCAGGATGATCTTGGCGACCACGCCGCCCAGCGCCTCGATGCCCAGGGAGAGCGGGGTGACGTCGAGCAGCAGCATGTCCTGGGTGGCCTGGGAGCCGCCGGCCAGGATCTGGGCCTGCACGGCCGCGCCCAGCGCGACCACCTCGTCGGGATTCAATTCGCTGTGCGGCTCACGCTGGAAGAGTTCCTGGACCAGGGTGCGGACTTTGGGAATGCGGGTGGAGCCGCCAACCAGCGCGACCTCTTTCACGGCGCCGGGCTGGAAGCCGGCGTCCTTGAGCGCCTGCTTGCAAGGGCCGACGGTGCGCCCGAGGATGGGCTGGATGAGCCCTTCGAACTGCCGGCGCGTGATCTCGCGCTCATATTTCTTGCCCTGGGGCAGCTCCAGCTCGATGCGGGCTTCCTCCTTGGCGGAGAGCTCGATCTTGGCCTCGATGACGGCCTTGCGGATGGCCTGCACGGCCTCGGGGTTGCGGCGCAGGTCGAGCCCCAGGTCGCCGCGGATGTCGTCGAGCGCGATGGTGAGCAGCAGGTTGTCGAGGTCGTCGCCGCCCAGGTGGGTGTCGCCGTTGGTCGCGAGGACCTCGAAGATGCCCTCGTGCAGGCGCAGGATGGAGATGTCGAAGGTGCCGCCGCCCAGGTCGTAGACCGCGACCGTGCCCTCGCGCTTCTGGTCGAGCCCGTAGGCCAGGGAAGCGGCGGTGGGCTCGTTGACCAGGCGCAGCACCTCCAGGCCGGCGATGCGGCCGGCGTCCTTGGTGGCCTGGCGCTGGGCGTCGTTGAAGTAGGCGGGCACGGTGATCACCGCCTGGGAGACGGGAGCGCCGAAGTGGCGCTCGGCGTTGCGCTTGAGCTGGCGCAGGATGAAGGCGGAGATCTCGGGCGGGGTGAATTCCCGGTCGCCCAGGCGGATGCGCAGCACCTCGCCGGGCTTCAGGTCGGGAGCCAGGCGGAAAGGGAAGAGCCGCAACTCGTCCTGGATGTCCTCGATGCCGCGCCCCATGAGGCGCTTGATGGAGTAGACGGCGCGCTCCGGGGTCTCGATCAGGTAGCGGCGGGCGGCGTTGCCGACCAGGATCTCGCCGCGCTCGTCGAGCGCGACGACCGAGGGCACGAGGTTGGAGCCGTCCTCCCCGGGAATGACCACGGGGCGGGAGCCCTCCATGTACGCGACAAGAGAGTTTGTCGTGCCGAGATCGATTCCGACGATTCTTTCCATAAATCGGGTAATTGAGTAATTGAGTAATCGTGTAATTGAAAACCGGCGACGTGCCTCTTCAATTACTCAATTACCCGATTCCTCAATTTCTCAATCCTCCAAAGCCTCGTTCACATCTCTGACCAGGTTGCGGATGTAGCTGCGGCGGTTGAGCAGGTCCACCATGCGGTCGCGGACGCGGTGACGCTCCTCGAGGGGGACCGCTTCGCGGGCCTCGCGCTCCATGAGCGCGTCCCACTGCTCCCAGTAGCCCTTCAGTTCCGCGTCCAGGCCGCCGTACTTCTCTTCCAGGTGCGACTTGGCCTTCTGCAGATCGGCCACGACCGCCGGGTCCGCCTCGCCCATCTTCTTGCTCCGGCGCAGTTCTTCGAGCTGCAGGTTCAGTTCGAAGACCTCTTCCAGCAGGCCGGGCGGGACCACCTGCTGCTTCGGCTCGCCCTTCTGCTTGGCCTTCTCGGTGGCCGCCTTGGACTGCTCCTCCAGTTGCACGCCCTCGAGCTTGAGCAGGTACTGGGTGCGGGAGATGGGGTCCTTGAGGGTGCGGTAGGCGTCGTTGAGCTGGGAACTCTTTTCCAGGCTCCACGCGCGCTCCTGGTCGGTGGCCCGCACGTAGATGTCGGGATGCAGCTTGCGGCTCAGGTTGTAGAAGTCGCGCTCCAGGGCGGCGGTATCGAGGTTGAGCTTGCGGGGCAGGGCGAAGAAGCTGAAGTAGTCGGTAGGCAGGGCGGGCTGGAGCCTGCCGCAGGCCTGGCAGAAGTGGGCGGCGCGCATGTCGCCGCAGGACCAGCAGGCGCCGGTCTCACCGCTCTCGGTGAAGACCGGGAGGGCGGAGTCGGGTTTGTGGACGGTGGTCATGGTTTCAAGCCTTCCGACCATTCCTCAGGGGCTGAAGCCCCGGTCCCTCTGCGGCCTCGTCGGCACGGCCGAAGCCGTGCCCTGATACGAAGCTCGTGCCGCCCCTACGGGGCTCGTCCTTCTAACATCGCCTGCACCCCGGCGCTGATGCGCCGGGCTAACCCAAATGCCGCCCTGCGGGCTGGTTGTGTATCAGGGCACGCCTTCAGGCGTGCCGAGAGAAGTCTTCCCATCCTTCTCTCAGCCGGCTTCAGCCGGCGGCAGATTCATACCCAAGATCCTGCGCTCGGGCCCGCGCGGCCCGCAAGCGGGCCGGAGAAACCCCACGCGGGCACTCGCTCAGGATGACAATCCGAAGAGCATTCAGCACTCAGCAGTCAACATTCAGCCATCCACCGGGCGCGACCCGCATTGGCTGAGTGCTGAATGCTGAGCGCTTAGCCCAGCCGCCGGCGTCACCCGGAAAACGAACTGCCGCAGCCGCAGGATTTCGTCGCGTTGGGATTGACGAAGACGAATCCCTGGCTCATCAGGGTCTCCTGGTAGTCCAGGGTCATGCCGTGCAGGTAGATGAACGACTTGGGGTCGACGAAGACGCGCACCCCGCCGAAGTCGAAGACCCGGTCGCGCTCGCGCGCCTGGGTATCGAAGCGGATGTTGTAGCTCAAGCCGGAGCACCCGCCTCCCTGCACCCCCAGGCGCAGCCCGCCCTGCTCGGGAGAGATGTTCTCCTTGGCCATGGCGGAGCGGATGCGGGCCAGCGCCCGCTCCGTCACCTGGATGCCGCGGGCGGTCCCTGCCTTGGTCTCTTCCGTTGCCGTGGTCATGCCACCCTTACTCTGCCCAACGTGCCCGTGGTTGAACTCAGTCGCCGGCCTTGGCCGCGGGGGCAGCGTGCGCGCTCTCCGAGGCGTGGCCGTTCTTCTTCTTCCAGTCGTGGATGGCGGCGCGGATGGCGTCCTCGGCCAGCACCGAGCAGTGGATCTTCACCGGAGGGAGCGAAAGCTCCTTCACGATGTCGGTGTTCTTGATGCCCAGGGCCTCTTCCACGGTCTTGCCCTTCACCCACTCGGTGGCCAGCGAGGAGGAGGCGATGGCGGAGCCGCAGCCGAAGGTCTTGAACTTGGCGTCCTCGATGACCTGGGTCGCCGGGTTGACCTTGATCTGCAGCTTCATGACGTCGCCGCACTCGGGGGCGCCCACCAGGCCGGTGCCCACTTCCGAACTCGCCTTGTCGAGCGAGCCCACGTTGCGGGGATTGCTGTAGTGATCCAGTACCTTGTCGCTGTATGCCATTGCTCTTTCTCCTAAACCCTCTTGCTTGAAACGTGAAACCTGAAACGTGAAACTGCTTTCATTCCGCCGCCCACTGCACCTTCTTGAGGTCGATGCCTTCCTTGGCCATCTCGTAGAGCGGGGAGAGCTCGCGCAGGCGCTTGACCGTCTCGATGACGCGCGCCGCGACGTAATCCACTTCCGCCTCGGTGTTGAAGCGGCCCAGGCCGAAGCGGATGGAGCTGTGGGCGAGGTCGTCGCCGGCGCCCAGGGCCTTGAGCACGTAGCTGGGCTCGAGCGTGGCCGAGGTGCAGGCCGAGCCCGAGGAGACGGCGATGTCGTTGATGCCCATGAGCAGCGACTCGCCCTCCACGTAGGCGAAGCTGATGTTCAAGTTCCCGGGCAGGCGATGCTCCCAGGAGCCGTTGACGTAGACCTCGTCCAATTCGGCGAAGATGCGGTCCTTGAGGCGGTTGCGCAGGCCGGCGAGGTGACAGCTCTCCCGGGGCATCTCCTCGAAGGCGATGGCGCAGGCCTTGCCCAGGCCGACGATGCCGGGGACGTTCAAGGTGCCGGAGCGCATGCCGCGCTCGTGGCCGCCGCCGTCCATCTGGGCGGCGATCTGCACGCGCGGGTTCTTGCGGCGGACGTAGAGCGCGCCCACGCCCTTGGGGCCGTACATCTTGTGCGCCGAGATGGAGGCCAGGTCGAGGTTCTGCTGGATCACGTCGACCGGGACCTTGCCCACCGCCTGGGTGGCGTCGGTGTGGAAGACGACGCCGCGCTGGTGGCAGAGCTTGCCGATCTCGGCCACCGGCTGCAGCACCCCGATCTCGTTGTTGGCGGCCATGAGGGTGACCAGGATGGTCTTGTCGTCCATCGAGCGCTTCAGGTCGTCGAGATCGATGAGGCCGTCCTTCTGCACCGGCAGGTAGGTGACGCGGTAGCCGTATTTCTCCAGGCGCTTGCAGGTGTCGAGCACGGCCTTGTGCTCGGTGACCGCGGTGATGATGTGGTTGCCCTTCTCCTTGTACATCTCGGCGACGCCCTTGATGGCGAGGTTGTCGCTCTCGGTGGCGCCGGAGGTGAAGATGATCTCCTTGGAGGTGGCGCCCACCAGCTTGGCGATGCGCTCGCGGGCCTCCTCCACGCCGGCCTCGGCCTGCCACCCGAACTCGTGGTTGCGGCTGGCGGCGTTGCCGAACTTCTCGGTGAAGTAGGGCAGCATGGCTTCCAGCACCCGCGGGTCCACCGGGGTGGTGGCGTGGTTGTCCATGTAGACGGGCAGCTTGACCCCGGCGGGGGCCTGATGATTGCCGTTTCCCTGATTCGTGCTCATGTTCGTGCTCCTTCGAATGCCTGGCGGCCGCGAGGGCCGCGCGATCTTCAAGCCAGCGTGACCAATTCCGCCGGCACCGGTTTCTCTTCCACTTCCAGGGCGCGGCGCTGGCGGGCCGCGTCGCGGGCCATGTCGGCGATGGAGATGCGCTCCAGCACCTGCTGGATGCTCTCGTTGACCATGCGCAAGGGCTCGCGCACGGTGCAGCGCGGGCTCTGCTCGCACTCGCCATCCACCTTGAAGCAGGAGGTGATGAAGAGCTGGCCGTCGATGGCCTTGATGACCTCGAAGGCGCTGATGGAGCGGGCGTCGCGGGCCAGCACGTAGCCGCCGTTGGTCCCGTGGTGCGAGATGAGCAGCTTGCCGCGCACCAGCCTCTGCAGGATCTTGGCCAGCGCCTCCTGGGGGATGCCATAGGCCTCGGCCAGGTCCTTGGCGCTGCACGAGCCCTCGCTGGCATGCTCCGCCAGGTGCTTCATGGCGATCAAGCCGTAGTCCGCCTTCTTGGTCAGCTTCAGCATGGTGTACCGCCGGCTATACCCGACTGTTTCGGTCGTATATGATTTTAGATGCAGGGGAGGGTGGAAAGCAACACTATCGGCTGAACGGTTGGAATTGGCCAGTCAACGGTAAGTCTTATGGGCTGAGCAGGTTAGACATATACGGCGGAGAAGGTCGGAAATTGACTGAAGGGCCCGGAGCAGAGCACTTGACTTCCATTGTCTGCGGGCTAGAATACCGGCAAGTTTCCGGCTGCAGTTCCGGATATGCGTCCAGGTGATCGTTCCCCAGCCCCGAACCCACGGCCCGATCTTCGGGGCCGGCTCGCCCCGCCTCGGGTCTCCCACCGGGAAGAGAGTCGGCATGGATCAGTGTAAGCACCCGCGCGTGCGCGTCGTGACTCGGGAAAAGAAATCCGAGTTCGTGGAGTGCCTGGAATGTGGCGAAGTCTTTGAAGCCAGCGAGTTCAAGGACATGGCCAACGAAGAGCGCACCGGCACCGACGAAGGCTGAGCTGCTTTCGTCCCTCCCGGCCCCGATGGTCCCTGACCCGATGTGCGCTCGGCAGGTTACCTCCGTGCCTTGTGGGGCGCGCGGTGGGTCTGTTACCTTGAGCGCCTCCCCAGGAAGGTGAAGACCCTCATGCCGCGCCTGGCCCTGGTTGTGGACGACTCCATGCTGATCCGCCATACCGTCTGCCGCTTCCTGGAGGATTGCGGCTTCGAGGTGGAGAGCGCAACCGACGGAGTGGAGGCGCTGGAGATGCTGGCGCACCTCGAGCCCAGCCTGATCATCACCGACCTGCAGATGCCCCAGATGAGCGGCGGAGAGCTGATCGCGGCGCTGCAGGCGCGGCCGCAGACGGCCGACATCCCCATCGTGATCCTGGCGGGGCGGAGGAGTGGGCCCGAGCCCCCGGAGGCGCGGCACGCCCGCTTCGTGGTGTACAAGGACATCGACATCGACGAGCAGTTGAGCAAGGCGCTGGCGGCGCTGGGGTTTGAGCCCCGAGCGCCGCGCTGAGCCGGGTGGGGCCTCACTTCATCTTGGTGGCCGTGACTTCGATCTGGTAGCTGCGGGTGGAGTCCACGTCATCGAGGGTGGCGATGATAGTGGGCTTGCCGGGGATGAGCGTCGAGGTGATGGAGGCACGCGCCTGGCGCTTGACCGGAGCGCCCGGCAGGGCCAGCTCACCGCCGGTGACCACGCTGCTCATCTCCACCGAGGTCTCCAGCACCACCTCGTTGTCCTGCTCGCGCAGGCTGCAGT
>DATIWW010000328.1:0-2246 GCA_035519175.1 Terriglobales bacterium | reverse complement strand
TCCTCTGATCGGCGCCGCCGACTTCGACTACACCGTGGTGGACCCCTACTACGCCTCCAACGGCTATGGCAACCCGCAGATCACCGCCCAGTTCTCCAGCGGCGATCCCGGGCGCAACAACCTGGTGCTGGTCATCCTGGGCGCCGGGCCGGAGGGCTGGAAGGCGGAAAAGCCCAAGGCCAAGTGGGTGTTCATCAATCTGCCCTTCGACTGTATCGCCTCCAGCCACGTGATCCTGGGCAAGAAGAAGAAGGAGCGGAAGCTGGCCGCCGTGGGCCTGGAAGAGAACGACGAAGGCGGGGCCTCGGTGGTCTTCTGGGACGGCAAGCACTGGCGCTGGCAGGACGTGACCGGGCACTGAGCCCATTGCGTGATTTGGTGATCGGGTGATTTGGCGATGGGGCGCGGCCGCGGCCGCGCCCATGGTGTTTTCGTGCCGTCCCTACGGGACTCAGTTCTTTCTCCCACCTTTCCCAGCGCTGAAGCGCCGGGCTAATGAATGACGTCCCTCCGGGACTGGGCCACTCTGACCCAAGTGTCATTCTTCCGCCGAGAGAAGCGAGGCGGGAGAATCTGAGGACATCGCCGACGCCACCGTGGGGGTGGTGCATGCGGCATCGTCAGATCCTCCGCTCGGCTTCGCCTCGCGAAGGAGGACATCCCATTGAGCCATTTCCCCTCACTGCGCCGGGCTGGGGCTGCGGCTATAATCCGGGGCATGTTGAGGCGCTTTGCGGGCGTGAGCGAAGCGGGAGCCCGCAGCCGAAATCCTGAGCGCAGCGAAGGAACTGCATGAAACTCGAAGAGAAGCTGGCAGAACTGAAGAAGCGGGACGGGCTGGCGGAGGCGGGCGGCGGCGCCGAGCGCCGCGAGCGCCAGCACAGGGAAGGCAAGATGTCGGCGCGGGAGCGCATCGAGTTCCTGCTCGACGAAGGCAGCTTCGAGGAGACCGACAAGCTGGTCACCCACCGCTGCACCGACTTCGGCATGCAGGAGCAGAAGGTCTACGGCGACGGCTTCGTCACCGGCTACGGCCGCGTCGAAGGGCGGCTGGTCTTCGTCTTTGCCCAGGACTTCACCGTCTTCGGAGGCTCGCTCTCCGAAGCCAACGCCGCCAAGATCTGCAAGCTCATGGACCTGGCCATGCGGGTGGGCGCGCCGGTGATCGGCCTGAACGATTCCGGCGGGGCCCGCATCCAGGAGGGCGTGATGTCGCTGGCCGGCTACGCCGACATCTTCCTGCGCAACACCCTGGCCAGCGGGGTGGTGCCGCAGATCTCCGCCATCCTGGGGCCGTGCGCCGGCGGCGCCGTCTACTCGCCCGCGATCACCGACTTTATCCTCATGGTGGACAAGACTTCGTACATGTTCATCACCGGCCCGGACGTGATCAAGGCGGTCACCCACGAAGAGGTCACCAAGGAGCAGTTGGGCGGGGCGGGGCCGCACAACGAGGTCTCCGGGGTGGCGCACTTCCGCGCCCACGACGACGCCGAGTGCCTCTCCATGATCCGCGAATTGCTCAGCTTCATGCCCTCCAACAACCTGGAAGACCCGCCGCGCAAGCCCGCCACCGACCCCGCCGGCAGGATGGAGGAGTCGCTGGACACGGTGGTGCCGGCGGAGTCCAACCAGCCCTATGACATCAAGGACGTGATCCACGCGGTGGTGGACGACGGCTACTTCTTCGAGGTGCAGGAGCACTACGCCCGTAACATCGTGGTGGGCTTCGCGCGGCTGAACGGGCGCCCGGTGGGCCTGGTGGCCAACCAGCCCGCCTACCTGGCGGGCGTGCTCGACATCGCCTCCTCCATCAAGGGGGCGCGCTTCGTGCGCTTCTGCGACTGCTTCAACATCCCGCTGATCACCTTCGAGGACGTGCCCGGATTCTTGCCCGGGGTGCAGCAGGAGCACGGCGGGATCATCGCGCACGGGGCCAAATTGCTCTACGCTTTCGCCGAGGCCACCGTGCCCAAGCTCACCGTGATCACGCGCAAGGCCTACGGCGGGGCGTATTGCGTGATGGCGTCCAAGCACATCCGCGCCGACGTGAACTACGCCTGGCCCACGGCGGAGATCGCGGTGATGGGGCCGGAGGGCGCGGTGGACATCGTCTACAAGCGCGACCTGGCCAAGGCGGAGAAGAGCGACGAGATGCGGACCGCCAAGATCGACGAGTTCCGCGAACGCTTCGCCAATCCTTACGTGGCGGCGGAGCGCGGCTACGTGGACGCGGTCATCCGGCC
>DATIWW010000327.1:0-3017 GCA_035519175.1 Terriglobales bacterium | reverse complement strand
AACGGATGCAAGAAGTGCACGGCTGCGCCGCTGGTTCTCCCGGCAGCGCATCTCCCCGCCCGTAAACCACTGATTGCAATGCTCCAGCAGTCCGCTTAGAAGGCGCACCCTGCCCTTGGAGGCTCTCTTTTTCCCTTGGTTGCAGCTGTACCATTTCTTACCGGGACTGGCACTTTTGATAGTGGGCACAGAGGCTAGAAGTTGTAACCTGTGTCGATAGCCGTGCGAGCCTGACGGCAACGAGAGAATCTGACAAATCGGTGTGCCGTAAGTCACAGTGGAGCGTGCTCTTGGTACTTGATGCTGCGACCAACAGAGTGGAATCTGTGATGAAGACTTAACACGTGCCCCTCGTGTGTGGTGCGATCTGGCCGCTCACGCAAGAGGTAGTTTGAGTAAGGGCAAGCCAAGCCGTACCCGGCCACGTCCGGCCCGCACCGGCTGGACGTTCTTGTCGGCGAGTTGCGCTTACGGAGGCGATGCCGCCGGCGCTCCCCAAGGCGGCCTGAGGCCGGGCAGCGGAACCCTGGCGGCGCCTTCCCGAAACGGGAAGCGATCTGTCCCACCGACGTCACACGCATCTGTGCTCGGCGCACTTTACTCCGCCTTGATCCGGGCGGAAGCTGTCATACGTGGATGCCCGGCCACTCCCTCCGCGGCTCCACCGGCGCGCCACCGATGAAGAGGGATGCGCCAACTCGCCGTCATGGGCCCCGGCCGGCGCCGCACCCGTGGACGCTGGGACGGCGCGTCGCCCTCGAAACTCTCATCTCCGACCTTTCGGCCAGCCTGGTCGATCTGCCCACCGACGCCGCCGAGGAGCACATCCATCACGCCTTCGAAGAGATGCTGGAGTTCTTCCACCTGGACCGCGTGGCCCTGTGGGAGTTTTCCCAGGACCGCTCGGAGATGGTCCTGTTGCACTGCCGCCGGACCCCGGGCACGCCCCCCGCTCCTGTGCGCGTGGACACTGAGGATTATCGCTGGACCACCCACCAACTCCTGCGCGGCGAGCCCATCTTTGTTCATGACGGCCGGAACCTCCCCGCAGACGCCCAGGCGGTGAAAGAGGCGATGGCCCAGCAGGGGATCCGCTCCTGGCTGGCCCTGCCCCTGCGGCGGGACGGCGTGGTCTTCGGCGCCCTGGTTTTCGTAGCCATCCGCCGGCAGATGCGGTGGCTGGGGAAGGTCATCAGCCGCCTGCAGACCGTCGCCGACATCTTCGGCAGCGCCCTGGCGCGCCACCGCGCCGAGCAGGCCCTGCGCCAGAGCGAGGCGCTGAAGAGCTCGATCCTGAGTTCCATGAAGAGCCACGTGATGGTAGTGGATCGGGCGGGCGTCATCATCGCCAGCAACCGGGAGTCGGTGAAGGTCTGCTCCCTGCAACCCTGCGCCGCCCACCTCACGGCCGGCATGAACTACCTGGAGACGCTGCGCCGCTGCGCCCAGCAGGGCGATGCGGCGGTGCAGGAGAGCGTGCGCGGCATCGAGTCCGTGCTGGCGGGCACGTGCCCCGTCTTCGAGATCGAGTATGCCGGCCGCGCGGCTGAGCAACGCTCCTGGTTCGCCATGACGGTGACTCCGCTGACGGGAGCGGAAGGCGGCGCCGTCATCGTGCACCGCGACATCACCGCGCGCAAGCACGCAGAGTCGGAGCTGCGCGAGAGCGAAGAGCGCTTCAGCAGGATCGCCGACGAGGCGCCGGTGATGATGTGGACGAGGGAACCGGACGGCGACGTCATCCACGTCAACAAGTTCGGGCTGGAGATGACGGGCTGGCGCGCCGAAGACTTCACCCTGCCCAAGTGGATGGCGGCCATCCATCCCGACGATCTGCAGAAGAACTTTGGCACCTGGGCGCAGGCCATGGATGCCCGCCAGAAATACACGCTGGAGTACCGCTACCGCCACGCCAGCGGCCAGTACCGCTGGCTGCTGGCTTGCGGCATGCCCCGCTACCTGGCCGACGGCAGCTTCGCCGGCTACGTCGGGATCGGCATCGACATCCAGGACCAGAAAGAGGCGGAGCAGGCCCGCCACGAATTGGCCGGCCGCTTGCTCCGGGCCCAGGAGGATGAGCGCGCGCGCATCGCTCGCGAATTGCACGACGACATCGCCCAGCGCCTGGCCCTGCTCACTATCCGCCTGCGCCAACTGGAGCAGGAAGCGGCGCAGACCGCGGACCAGGAACGCATCGCCGTCCTGCGCCGCCAATCCAAGCAACTCTCCCTGGACGTCAGCCACCTTTCCCACCTCCTGCACTCCTCCTACCTGGAGAACCTGGGGCTGGCGGCGGCGGTGGAGAACCAGTGCCGGGAGACCGCCGAACTCCACCACCTGGAGATCGATTGCAAGGTCCGCAATCTTCCGCGAGTGCTCGACCACGACGTGGCCCTGGGCCTGTTCCGGGTGGTGCAGGAGGCCCTGCGGAACGTCATCCGCCACAGCCATGCGGCCCAGATCCAGGTCGAATTGTTCGCCGACGGGGCCACCCTCCACCTGCGGATCACCGACGACGGCGTGGGCTTCGACTCCGCGGCCCCCGGGCATGCCGAGGGGCTGGGGCTGGTCAGCATGAAGGAACGGTTGCGCCTGGTAGGGGGCGAGTGCACCATCTCCTCGCAGCCTGCGCGGGGCACACGCGTGGAGGCCCGGGTTCCGCTGGTCCAGCAGCATCGGCACGCCCCGGCGCGCGCCGACGAAGACATCCTCGAGAAGGCGGGATAGGAGAAGCCATGAATCGCCATCACGGAGCCCGCTTGCTGCTGGCCGACGATCACACCCTGGTGGCGGAGGCCTGCAAGGGCCTGCTGGAGCCGGAATTCCAGGTGATCGGCATCGTGGCCGACGGCCGCGCCCTGCTGCGCGCCGCCCTCGAGCACCGCCCCGACGCCGTGGTGGTGGACGTAGGCATGCCCCTGCTCAACGGGCTGGACGCGGGTGAGCAGATCAAGCGCCATCTGCCCGCCGTCAAGGTGGTGTACCTGACCATGGAAGCGGCCCCCGAGCTGGCCGCC
>DATIWW010000326.1:0-2163 GCA_035519175.1 Terriglobales bacterium | reverse complement strand
CTATTCCCTGAGCAAGTGCCGCGGCGGCGCCTGCCGGGTCAGCCGGCCGGGTGAGGAGCGGGCCAGGGCCTCGGCGGGCGCCTTCTGGAGCTGCTACACCCTGGGCATGTTCCTGCGCCTGCCCTTGATCGTGCTGGCGGGATTGCGAGACCTTGTGCGCCAGGCAGCGACCTTCCTGCGTACCGGGCGCCGCCGGCTGGATCTGCTGGAGGGGCGGCTCTCGATCTGCTTTCTCGGCGGCATCCTGGCTGACCTTGTGCCCTTGCTGTTCGGCGAACTCTTCACCATGGTGCTCTACGACGGGATCGCGGTCGATCCGGGCTCGCCGCGCATGCGCCGCTCCCTGGCACGCCACCTGCGCCGGCTGCCCGCGGGCGCGATCCGCGCGGTGGTCGCGACCCATCACCACGAAGAGCACGTCGGAAACCTCAATTGGCTGGCGCAGCGGGCAGGGGTCCCGCTGTTCGTCCCCGAGGCGACCGCGCAGCGGCTGCAGCCGGCTCCTCGTCTGCCCTGGGTGCGCCGCACCATCATCGGGCAGCCGCCCGACCTGAGCCCGCCATTCCAGGTGCTGGCCGGGCGGCTGGCGACCGCGCAGGGCGAGTTGGAGGTGATCCCGACGCCCGGGCACTGCGACGACCACGTGGTGCTTTACGACCGCAAGGAGAAGCTCCTGCTGGCCGGCGACGCTTTCATGGGGAGCTACTTCGCCACTCCTAACCCCGACGTCGACAGCCGGCAGTGGATCGAGACCCTGGAGAGGCTCCTCGCTCTCGACATCGAGGTCCTGGTCGAAGGCCACGGCCACGTGCATACCCTGCGCGCCGACGTGCCCGACCTGCCGGGAGTGGTGGTGCGGGAGGACCCCAAGGCCGCGCTGCGGGAGAAGCTCGCCTACCTGCGCTGGCTGCGGGAGCAGATCGAGAGCGGCTTCGCCGAAGGCTTGAACGTCCACGCGGTGGTGGCCACCTGCTTTCCCTGGGGGCGGAACCGGGCCTGGGAGACCTTCTCGCGCGACGAACTGATCCGCTGCCTCAGCCTGGGCCACTTCTCCCGCACCGAGCTGGTGCGCAGCTTCGTACGGCAGGAGGGAGACGTCCTGCCGACCCTCTACCAGGCGCGCCTTCTGGTCCACCCCGAAGACGGGCGATAGGGAAGCCCTTCCCAGCACCGATTTTTTCCACAGCCTCTAAGTTGCTGATAGCATGGGCGAAATCCTTCTTGACATTATCATCCATTGCGATATCATAATTGCAAATTGCAATATGACGCTAGGCGAGAAAATCCGGCACCTGCGCCGCACCGAGGGCGCGTTGCGCGGCCTGGGCAGGGAGATGACCCAGCTCGAGGTGGTGCGCGCCATCCGCCGCGAGCTGGGCAAGGGCATCAGCCAGTCCTACCTCTCGCAGATCGAGAGCGGGGCGCGGCCCCATCTCACCCAGACCTCGCGCACCCTGCTGGCGCGCTTTTTCAAGGTGCACCCGGGCTACCTGGTGGAGGACCCGGAGGGCTACCACACCGAGCTGACCTCGGCGCTGCGCGCGGTGGAGGACAGCCTGGACACCTGGCTGAACTCCGGGGCGGAGCAGTTCCGCGGCGACCCGGAGCTGAGCCAGGCCCTGGAGCGCATTGCCGGGCACAGCGACTCGCGTCAGGCCCTGGTGCTGCTGGGTGCGATCCTGGAGACGCCCCTGCTGGCCGAGCGTCTGCTGCAGGTTCTGCGGCCCGGCGGTGAGGCCTTCACCCGCGGCAATCGGCCTGGAGGGAGGGAAGAGCCATGACTCTGGCGAATTTCTATCTCATCTGCTTCGCGGTGGGTTTCCTCTTCAGCGTGCTCTCCTTCCTCCTGGGGATGCACATGCCGGGGAGGTTCCATCTGCCGCATCTCGGGCACGGGGGCCACATCCACGTGCACGTGCCGCATGCCGGCGGACCCGCCGCTCCGGGAGGGGGAGCGCGCGGCAATGGCGCCCGGGTCGGGGGCGAGGTGTCGCCCATCAATACCGCCACCCTGATGGCCTTCCTCACCTGGTTCGGTGGCATCGGGTACATCCTCACCCGCTACTCGGTCGTGCTGGGCGTGCTTACCCTGATCCTGGCGGTGCTCGGCGGGCTTGCCGGCGCGGGCTTGATCTTCCTGTTCATGGCCAAGGTACTCATCCG
>DATIWW010000325.1:0-3083 GCA_035519175.1 Terriglobales bacterium | reverse complement strand
CCGCCTGCCAGGCCGCCCGCGAAGCCTCGATGCCGTTCAGCGCGGCGCGGTTCATGCTCAGGTTGGCCAGGCTGTAGTCGAAGTTGGCCTCCAGCGCCCAGCGCGGAGTGAGGTCGCGGCTGATGCGGAAGCCGAACGAGGCGGCATGGTCGCGTTCCGCCGACTGCGTGTTCAGTACCGGGTCGAGAGCGACCATGCGCTGGGTCATGAAACCTCCCACCCCGACGTCTTCCTGGCTCTCCACCTGGTTGAAGAGGACGGCGCCGTCGCCGAAGAACCACGAAGGTACCTGGCGGCTGCTGCCACCGCCGAAGAGGGCGGTGGTGAAAGGCGTCGCCGCGGCCGGCAGGGCCGCAGTTCCGTCGCCGGGATTCATGCTCAGGGTGCCGCCGCCGTGGATCTCGAATTCCCACTTGCGGTCCGGATCCGGTCCCTGCGAGGAGCTGACGGGAGCGGCCGGCCTGGGCGTAGCGAAGGCAGCGGCGGCGGGATCGTAGGGCGCCGGCGCGACCGCCGCCGGGCGGCTCGATGAGGCCACGGAGGCCGGTGCACTCTGCGCCACCGATACCACGCTGGCGCTCACGGCCACCAGCGCGACCATCGCTAGCAAGAACGACAATCGGGTCAGGCTACGGTACATTCTCTGATCTCCTTTTGATGCCATGTAGAGTCGGGACCCTGTTCTCCTGCCTAGGGACAGCATGGCGGCCGGCCGCGGACAGAAAGACGATTGCCTATTCCAGCCCAGATGGCCCGGCAAAATCAAGCCCCAGGGCCCAGGGAAGTACCTGGGTGGGGCAGGACTCGCGCGCGCGACCGGGAGGAACCCGTGTGTTTTCCGGCAATTGCCCCCAGCAGGGGGTGGCGAAAAAACGCTTAGGGACGAAAAGTACAGGGGGAGCCCGGGGCGCGGATCGGAAGCACCCGCCGCCGTTCGCCCGGCCTTCCGGACCCGGCTCAGGCCGCGGCCCTCTGCGCGGCGAACTCCGCCACCACCGGCTTGACCAGGCGGTTGAAGTCGGCGTAAGCCAGGCGGATCAGCTCATTGTGCGAGCCCGCATTGAACGAGATTTCCTTGTCCTTGGTCAGGCTCTCGTCCACGTACACGGCCATGTCGTAGAGATTGCCGAAGGGCGGCATGGCTCCGGTCTCGCACTCGGGGAAGCGGTCGGTGAACTCCTTCTCCGTGGCCAGGCCCACGGCCTTGGCGTTGGCCGCGGCCCGAAGCAGCTTCAGGTCCACGTGGAAGGAGGCGGGCAGCACCGCCATGGCCAGGGCGTCGTCGATGCGCACGATCACCGTCTTGGCCAGCTCCCGCCCCGGGGTGTGGGTGAGTGCGGCGATGTCCTGGGCGGTATAGGCGGTGGAGTGGGAGATGCTCACATACTTGACCCTCTGCTGGTCGAGGAAGTCTTTCAGCTTGTTGACGGGCACGGTGACCTCCTTGCGGCGCTGCCGGCGACTGGGCGCCGTCGTCCGTTCCTGGGTCGTGGAGCTTGACTCTAGACTAGGCCCGGACGCCCCCGCGAGCGGTGATTCCAGTCACCGCTGCCTGTGATACCGCCGGACGCTCAGCCGGCGCGCTTGCGCGCCAGGGCGCGCGCGCTGAATCCGGCCAAGGCGCGGAAGAGGGGCTCGGCCGCGGCCTCGCGCTCCTCGGTGGGCAACTTGAGATGCGCCTCCACCCGCGCCTCCAGCTCGCGGGCTTCGTCGGCGGCGGCGTGGGGCGCGAGATGCTGAAAGAGCAGCTTGTGGGCGCGCTTGCGCTCCATCACCTCCAGCCCGTCGAGGATCTGACGGTGCGCGGTGCCCTCCCAGATGGCCAGGATCATGGACTCGCGCAGCCAGCGTTCCACCCGGTACTCCTCGAGCGTGCCCAGCCCGCCATGCACCTCCATGCACCACTTGCCCGTCTGCGCGGCGAACTCCGCCGTCCAGTACTTGGCCAGGTGCGCGACCAGGCGGAAGAGGTGATAGCGCTCGGAGTAGGGCGGGCGCTGGCGCCACACCTCGTCCAGCAGTTCCACCGCCTCCCAGGCCAGGGCCAGCGCGGCTTCGAGGTCGCGGGCCCGCTCTTCTACCTGACGGCGCAGCAGCGGGTGCTCGAGCACGGGCTTGCCGAAGGCGACGCGCTGCCCGGCGAACTGGACGGCGTCGGCGAGCGCGCGCTGCGCCACCCCCACGCTGCCCATGCTGTTGGCCACGCGCGAGACGTTCAGCACCTCCAGGATCAGGTAGATGCCCTGCTCGGCGGGACCCAATAGGAAGGCCTGGCTGTCGCGCAATTCGACCTCGCCGGTGGGCACGGAGCGGGTGGCGATCTTGTCCTTCAAGCGGCGGATGGTGTAGTTGAGCGCGCCGTCTGCGCGCTGCCGCGGCAGCAGGAAGAGCGCCAACCCGCGGACGCTCTGCGGCGCGCTCTCCGGCCGCGCCGCCACCACCGCCAAGTCCGCGCCCGCGTTGGAGGCGAAGTACTTGTCGCCGGTCAGCAGCCAATGCTCGCCGGCGGGGCGGGCCACGGTCTCGACGTTCGAGCCCAGGTCGGAGCCGCCCTTGATCTCGGTCATCCACGTGGCGCCCTGCCAGACGGAGTCGTCGCGCCGCAGCAGAGGCGGGAGGAAGCGCTGCTTCAGGGCGGCGTCGCCGTACTTCTCCAGCGGCAGCGCCGTGGCCAGCGAGACGGTGTAGGGGCAGGAGAGGCCGGGATCGTAGAACGAGGTGAGGTAGATCAGGCGGTAGGCGGGCGCGAGCGATTGCTGCTCGAAGGCGCGCCAGATCACGCCCGCGCGGTAGCCGCGCCGCAGCATGCTCCAGTACTCGGGAGGATAGAGGATCTCGTCCACGCGCCGGCCTTTGGGATCGTGCATGCGCAGCCAAGGGGTGCGGGCGCGGTCCACGGCGTCGGAGACGGCCTGACCCTCGGCCGCGAACCAGGCTTCGTAGTCGCCGAGCGCGGCGGCCTCCGGCGGCGCGCCCAGGTGCTGGGCCAGGAAGGCGGAGGGGGAGCGCAGGGTGTCGAGCCGCAGGGGCGCCTCGCGCGAGGCAGCGAGCGGATTCATGGCGGTCTCCTTCTGCGGGACGAA
>DATIWW010000324.1:0-9383 GCA_035519175.1 Terriglobales bacterium | reverse complement strand
ATGAGGCGGAGCAGGGCCTCGCGCTCGATGAGGGAGTCGGCGTCCACGGTGCAGAAGTAGGAGGAGCGGGCCATGTTGATGCCGGCGTTGAGGGCGTCGGGCTTGCCGCCGTTGGGCTTGACGATCACCAGCAGCTCGGGCTGCTGGCTGTTGTAGTAGAAGGCGTAAGGCCGCTTGGCGGGGACCGACTCGCGGTAGATCAGGTCCATGCGCTCCAGCTGGAACTCGTCGATGAGGCGCTCCAGGGTGGCGTCGGTGGAGCCGTCGTCGACCACGATGATCTCCTTCTCCGGGTAGTGCAGGTCGAGCAGGCAGCGCACCGTCTGCACGATGGCCTTCTCCTCGTTGTGGCAGGGCACGATCAAGGCCACCGGGGGCGTGACCGGGGAGTCGGCGATGTCGGCGTAGCCGCGCCGTCCCGCGAACTTGGCGTGCAGCGAGACGGTGTAGAGCGACATCAGCATCAGCACCGTGTACACCCCGTTGGTGACCACGAAGTAGGTCAGGATGACGGCGTTGACGTAGTCGAAGAAGTGGAGGACGCTCTCGTGCATGACTAGCTCCCCCCTTCCGGGGCCGCGGCCCGCAGGTGCCCGCCGGAGGCGGTGGCCAGCTTCTGCAGCAGGAAATCGGCGCGGGCGCCCAGCGCGCCCACATCGGCCGTCCGGATCTGCGCCAGGTGGCGGACGAAATCGTCGGTGGGGGCGGCGGCCAGCGCCTCCATGAGCTGCAGGCGGGCCTCGGGCGCCACTCCCGGCGACAGCAGCGCCGAGTTCAGCAGCGAGGTCTTGCCCAGGATGGCCAGCTTCTGGCAGACCACCGCCGCCAGCCCGGCGTCCTTCTCCGAGACCAGCGCGGCCACCAGGTCCTGGGTCAGGCCGGCGCGCTGAATCTCCTCCGCGATCTGCTCGCTGGAGTACTGGTCGGTGGTGCCCACGAAGCACTTGTAGAGCTCGTCCACGCCGGCCACGCCGAAGGCAGTGAGGGCCTTGGCGGAGGCCTCGCGCACCCGCCAGCGCGGGTCGCTCATCCGCCGTACCAGGTCGGGGACGATCTCGAGGTAGCGGCGGTCGGCGCAGGCGCGCACGGTGTGCAGGCGCACGAACTCGTTGTCGTCCCGCAGCAACTGGCGCAGGGCTTGCAAGGCGCGGCCGTCCCCGAAGCGCCCGATCACCGCCGCGCCCCGCGCCCGCACGTCCGGATATGGGTCCGACACCACCTTCTCGAGGAAGGCCTCGTAGATCTCGGGCGAGAAGTCGTTCTTGTTGAGCAGGGTCTCCTGGGCGGCGCGGTTGGCGATCTCGCGCACCGTGTCCACGACGAAGAAACGCATGCGCCAGTTGGGGTGGCTCAGGTAGGGCACGAAGTGGTAGAGGTCCTCGAGCTGGTAGCAGATGAGGGTGGACTTGGTGGTGCGCAGGGAGACGTCGTTGCCGGCCGCGATCGCCTTTTCCAGCTCCTGCAGCAGCAGAGGGATGACCACGGGGTGGCGGTGCTGCCCCATGGCATAGATGGCGATCTGGCGCACGTCGGTCCCAGGATCGTGCAGGGCCTCGGAGGAGAAGACGATGGCGAAGTCGGGAGCCAGGCGGCCCAGGTGGTCGACGGCCAGGGCGCGCGGCACCGAGAACAACCGGATGCGGCGCACGAAGTTGAAGGTCCCCTTGCGGACGCCCAGCGTGACCTGGGTCTTGTCGGAGCGCAGGGCGTGCTGGATGAGCTGGCGGGCACGCTTCCTGCCGAAGGCCGTGCGCGCCCAACGCTCCACAAAGCCGACCGCGAACAGCAATTCGGTGACGCGCACCGTGTTCTCGCCGCGGGCCACCGCCAGCAGCAGTTCCTCCAGGGCATCGCGCTCGGCCTCGGAGGTAGCGTCCTGCAAGAGGGCGGCGGCTCGCTCCACCGTCAGCCGCCCAGCCGCGAAGTCGTTCACCACCGGGCGGTAGCGCTCGCGGGCGGCGTCCTTCCCGATGTAGTAGCGGTTATGCGAGATGCGCCGGTAGAAGAGAAAGCACAGGAAGACCAGGTTCACGCTCAGCACCGTGAACAGCAGCCACAACACCAGCGTGGTCAGGTCTTCCAGCAGCAGCAAGGCGGCTTCCGTTTCCGCTCCCGATGGGGGGGAGCGTTCCAAGGTTGTGTTCCCGCCGAAAAGGCCGGCGCGCCGTCCGCGGGCGGACCTCCGGCGCACAGGCCGGCAGCCAGCGATTTCCGGAGCGGGCGAGTATAGCAGAACAGTAAACAGCGCCAACCTGTCGATGGTAACCTGCCGCGGTTACTGCCAGTGCGGCCCACGCCGCACCCGCCGAACTCGTAGAATGTGGCTCGGCCATGGACGCGCCTGGGAGGTGGGAAGTGCGAATCGCGATCGCCGCAGACCACGCCGGCTATCCCTTGAAGCAGGAGTTGGCCGCATGGTTGCGCCAAGCCGGCCACCAGGTCCTGGACCTGGGAACGGAGAGCACCGAAGCTGTGGACTATCCCGATTACGCGGAGGCCGCGGGTCAGGCGGTGCTGGACAAGCGGGCGGAGCGCGGCGTCCTGATCTGCGGCAGCGGCGTGGGCGCCGCGGTGGCGGCCAACAAGCTGCCCGGGATCCGCGCTGGGCTCTGCCACGACACCTACTCGGCGCACCAGGGTGTGGAGCACGACGCCATGAACGTGCTGGTGCTGGGCGGACGAGTGATCGGCGGGGAGCTGGCGAAGGAGCTGGTGCGCAGTTATCTGGGCGCGGAGTTCAGCGGCGAGGCCCGCCACCGGCGGCGCCTGCAGAAGATCACGGCGCTGGAGGAGCGCTACGCGCGCGGCTCCGGGGGAGGAGGTGCCGGCCGTGGCTAATGTCCGCACGCTCTTCTGGGACGTGGGCGGGGTGCTGCTCTCCAATGCCTGGGACCACGAGCAACGCCAGCGCGCCCTGGAACACTTTCATCTCGAGGAAGGCGAGTTCCACGAGCGCCACGAGATGGTGGTCTCGCGCTTCGAGACGGGGCGGCTGACCCTGGCCGGCTACCTGGAGCGCACCATCTTCTTCCGCCCGCGCAGCTTCACGCGAGGAGACTTCACCGCGTACCTGTTCGCGCTCTCCCAGCCCAAGCCGGAGTCCCTGGCGCTGGCCCAGGAACTGGCGGAGCGGGGACGCTGGCAGATGGCCACCATCAACAACGAGTCGCGGGAGCTGAACCTGTACCGCATCCAGCAGTTCGGCCTGCGCGACCTCTTCCGGGTCTTCTTCAGCTCCTGCTTCGTGAAGCTGCGCAAGCCCGACGAGGCCATCTACGAGCTGGCCTTGGCCATGACCCAGCGGGAGCCGCAGGAGTGCGTCTTCATCGACGACCGCGAGGTCAACCTGGAGAGCGCACGCCGCCTGGGGATGCACGCGCTGCACTTCCGCAGCGCTGTCCAACTGCGCCAGGAACTGCACAAGCTGGGCGTGCGCTGAGGAGGCGCGGGAAGAGCTAGCCCCCGAGGCGGGCCAACTGCGCCTTGACCTCGTCAGCGTAGGGACCCGCGGGCTGCAGCGTCAGGTACTGGCGGAAGGCCTCGGCCGCGCCCGCCGGCGGCGCCAGCTTGCCGTTCACCAACTGCGCCTGCTTCATCAGGTTGGTGCCTTTGAAGTAGTAGGCGTCGGCCAGCTTGGGATCGGCAGCGATGGCCTTGTTGAAGGCGGCCAGGGCGTCGGCGTCGCGGCTGGCGTTGTTCAGCAGCATGCCTTCGTAGAGAAAGTAGCGCCCGGCGCCGGCGGGGTCGGCCACGGCCGCGGAGTCGAACTCGGTGACGGCCTCGTCCACCTTGCCCAGCTTGGAGAGGGCCACGGCGAGGTTCTGGTGGAACGGGGCCTCGCTGGGCTTGAGCGCCACCGCCTTGGTGTAAGCGTCGGCCTGCAGCTCCGACTTACCTTGTCTGTAATAGGCCAGACCCATGGCGGCCCAAACGCCAGCATCCATCGGGACCATGTGCGTGACCTCGGTGAGGGTAGCCACCACCGCGTCCCAGTTGCCTTCCCGCTGCGCCGCCTGGGCTTCCTGGATCTTGGCATTGACCGCCTTGACCAGCTTCTCGTCCTGCTGCGGAGCCGTGGCCGACATCTTCTGCAGCTCCTCCAGCGCCTTCTGCTGGGCGGGAGTCAGGGGGATGGGCACGCCGCCGCCGACCTCGGTGACCTTGCCGATGGTGATGTCGAGCTTGTTCTCGTAGGAGGCGTCGCGCTCCTCGGCGACGCGCTCGCGGTTGCCGGTCCCGAAGTGGATCTCATAGGCGTCGATGGTCCACAGCTTCTGCCCGTCCTTGGAGATATCGACCCGGTAGCGCCCGGCCACGACTCCCAACTGGGTGTAGAAGCCGCCCGTGTCGGTCTTGGTGGAGTAACGGGCGCCGGTGCCGATGCCGATGAACTCGACGGTGGCGCCCGCCACCGGCTTGCCCTGGGCGTCGGTGATCGTTCCCTTGACGATGCAGGTTCCGGTGCCAGCCGCCGACGCCAACAGCGCGGCCAGGACCAGGCACGCCAGGACCAGGATGCAATGTCTCTTCATGACCTACCTCAGTGCCCGCGCTGGAAGGCGAGCATCGCGAGATTCTCCTACTTTTTCGGACCGGGAAGCAAGGCCCACCCCGCGGGAGCCGGAGCAGACAGGCAGCAGAGGATGGCGCGAGCGGGCGCCGGGCGGGTCAGCTCTTGACTTCTTTGTTCTGGTCCTTGGACGTGTCGCTCGAGGCCTGGTTGGGCGGGGGAGCATCCTTCATGGCATCGCGGAAGCCGCGAATGCCCTCACCCAGGCCCTTGCCCAGTTCGGGCAGGCGCCGGGGGCCAAACACCAGCAAGGCGATCACCAGGATCACCAGCAGGTGCGTGGGTTGAAAAAGCCCTTCCAGCATACGACCTCCCTCAGCGACAGACTACCACGGTATCGGAGCCGGGGAGAGGAGTCAATCCGCCCGCCAACTCGTGGGGTGACCGGCAAGCCTGGGCGCCGGCCCCACGTTCTACCCGCCCACCCGCCCGAGCTGCGCTTTGGCCGAAGCCGCGTACTTCCCGTTGGGATCCAATTCCAGGTACTTTTTGAAAGCCTCCGCCGTGCCCGCCGGGGCCACCAGCTTGCCGTTCTCGGTCTTGGCCTGCGCGACCAGGTTCACGCCTTTGAAGTAGTACGGGTCGGCAAAGCTGGGGTTAGCGGCGATGGCCTTGTCGAAGGCGGCTACCGCCTGCTGCGGCTGCTTCTGGTCGGAGAGCAGCACGCCGCCGTAAAAGTAATACTGGGCCGCCTTGGTGGGATCGGCGAGGGCGGCGGAGTTCATCTCCGCGACCGCCTCGTCGATCTTGCCGGCGTGGGAGTAAGCGACGCCCAGGAGCTGGTGGTAACCCGCCGCTCCGGACTTGAGGGCCACCGCCTTCTCCAGGGCTGCGACCGCCTCATCCCACTTCCCCATCTTGGCCAGCCCGAAGCCGGTCAGGGCCCAAGCCTGGTCGTTCAGTGGGAAGGCGGTGGTGATCTCGGCCAGGATGGTGGCCGCCTGGTCGAAGTTGCCGGCGCCCTGCGCCGCCTGCGCCGCTGCCAGCTTGTCCTTCACGCCCTTGTCGTCCTTCTTGGGAGTGCTGGCTGCCAGCTTGTTCAATTCGTCCAGGGCCTTCTGCTGCACCGGAGTCAGCGGCACCGAACTCACCGGCAGCGTGAGGGGAGCGGAAGCCGCAGGGGCTCCGCTGGGCGGGCCGGTGGTGATAGTGAGCGGCGTGGGATTGCTGCTGTAGGAAACGGGGTAGCTGGCACGCTCCCCGATCTGTTGGCCGTCCTTGGTGACGGTGACGTGGTACACATCTTCCTTCACCCCCACGCGCAGGAACTCGCCCTTCTTGTCGGTCTTGACGGAGAAGCTGGCGCCGGTGTTGGCGCCCTGGAAGGCGACGGTGGCGCCCACCACGGGATTGCCCTGCGGGTCGGTGATCTTGCCCGAGATGGTGGCGCTCTCGCCCTGCCCTGCGGCCCAAAGGGTGGCGGCGAGCACGAAGCCGGCCGCCAGGATGATGAAGACGCGCTGGTTCATGGATTCTCCTTCGAGGAGGCTTGCATCTGCCGGAAGCCGAGCGCCCGCCCGCAGGGCGGGACCACACCCGGTGAGGAGGTGCGGCGTTTTCATTCTACGGGGGCCGCGGAGAATCAGGCAAGCGGGAGGGAGCTACCCAAGGCGCGCTAGCCGGGCCTCGAGACCGGCGAGGGCCGCCTCCAGGAGGCTGCGATGGCGGGGATGGCGGCAGCCCTCCAGTTGCTGCAGCACGCGGCGGCGGGAGAGTTCCAGGCCCTGGCGCAGACGGCGGCGCTCGGCTTGCTGGGGATCGAGGGGCGGCCGCGCCTCCAGCGGCGGCGCCGAGGCGGCCGCTTCCATCTGTTCCTCGACCGACTTGCTCTCCCAGCCGCGGGCCACGGCAGGGATTATACGGCGCGGCGGCTTCCCCGAACGAAATGCGGGGGACGAGGAGAAAGCTCTCCTTGGAGGGGGGGAGGTTTTTGTTATAATGCCCCGTTTTTGAGGCGGCTGTCGTCACGCGCCTTGGTGACAGCCGTCACTCCCGGAAGTGATAGGCGGAAGCGGTACCACCCGGCCGCACCGTCGCCGCGGTGCGGCCCCCTCGCGGGATCGCCGACTTCACATGGCCCAGATCTTCCATCGCAGCACCAACACCATCGCGCGCTTTTCCATCTTCGGCGCGGTCTTTCTGGTGGCGGTGGTGGCGGCTTCCATCGGCGAGATCCAGCATTCCCTGTACGTGACCGGGGCGGGAGAAGCGCAGCAGCAGCCCGTCCCCTTCAGTCACCAGCACCACGTGGCCGGGCTGGGCCTGGACTGCCGCTACTGCCACACCGCGGTCGAGACTTCCAGCTACGCCGGCATCCCGCCCACCCAGACCTGCATGAACTGCCACGCCCAGATCTGGACCAACGCGGCCATGCTGGAGCCGGTGCGGGCCAGCTTCCGCAGCGGCCAGTCGCTGCACTGGATCCGGGTGAACGATCTGCCCGACTTCGTCTATTTCGATCACAGCATCCACATCCACAAGGGCATCGGCTGCGACTCCTGCCACGGGCCGGTGGACCGCATGCCGCTGATGTACCAGGCCAAGTCGCTGCAGATGGATTTCTGCCTGGACTGCCACCGCGCCCCGCAGAAGTACATCCGGCCGCGCGACCAGGTCTTCAACATGGAGTACCAGCTCCCCAGCGGCGATCACCCGGTGGTCGTTCAGGGGCGCAGCTACACCGACCAGGCCGCGCTGGCAGAGGCGCTGCTGCAGCAGTACCAGGTGCGCAGCGTACGCGACATCACCAGTTGTTCCACCTGCCATCGCTAGCCGGCGGGCAAGAGAAGGAATGGGAGCAGAGAACCAAGACGGGAAGTCGCAAGGCCGGCCGGCGGATCCCCCCTGCGCGGAGAAGAAGAAGCTGGAGCTGGCGGAGGTGCGGGCGCGGCTGGACGCGGCCAAGGGTCCGAGGTACTGGCGCACCCTGGAGGAACTCAGCCGCAGCGAGGGCTTCGACGAGCTCATGGCGCGCGAGTTCCCGCGCCAAGCCTCGGAGTGGCTCGACCCGGTGAGCCGGCGCGGCTTCCTCAAGCTGATGGGCGCCTCCATGGCGCTGGCGGGGCTGGCGGGCTGCACCCGGCAGCCGCTGGAGACCATCGTGCCCTACGTGCGCCAGCCCGAAGACCTGGTGCTGGGCAAGCCCCTCTACTTCGCCACTGCCATCCCGCTCAGCGGGATCGCGGCGCCGGTGCTGGTCAAGAGCAACGAGGGCCGGCCCACCAAGGTGGAGGGGAACCCAGAACATCCCGCCAGCCTGGGCGCCTGCGACGTCTTCGCCCAGGCCTCGGTGCTCTCACTCTATGATCCCGACCGCGCCCAGACCGTCACCTACCTGGGGGAGCCGCGCTCCTGGGGGGCACTCCTGGGAGCGCTGCAGGGACCGCTGGCCACGCAGAAGGCGTTGAAGGGCGCCGGCCTGCGCATCCTCACCGAGACTGTGACCTCGCCCACGCTCGCCGGCCAGTTGCAGGCGCTGCTGGCGGTCTATCCCCAGGCCAAGTGGCACCAGTATGAACCGGTGAACCGGGACAACGCACGCGCGGGCGCGCGCGCCGCCTTCGGGGAGGACGTGGATACGCAGTACAAGCTGGAAAACGCCGACGTCATCCTGGCGCTGGATGCCGATTTCCTCTCCGCCACCGGCCTGCCGGGCTCGCTGCGCTACTCCCGCGACTTCGCCGCGCGGCGCCGGCCGGAGAGCGCCAAGCTCAACCGCCTGTACGCGGTGGAGAGCACGCCCTCGAACACCGGCGCCAAGGCGGACCACCGCCTGGCGATGCGCGCGGGCGAGGTGGAGGGCTTCGCGCGCGCTGTGGCGCAGCAGTTGGGCGTGGCCGCGGGCGGCGGAAGCCTCCCCGCAGCGCAAGCCAAGCTCCTGGCGGCGGTCGTCAAGGATCTCGGGGCGCACCGCGGGCGCTCGGTGGTGATCCCGGGTGAAGGCCAGCCTCCCGCGGTGCACCATCTGGCGCACCTGCTGAACCGGGCTCTGGGCAACGCGGGCGCGACCGTGGTCTACACCCAGCCGGTAGAAGCCAATCCGGTGGACCAGGCGGCTTCCCTGCGCGAGTTGGTGGAGGAGATGAACTCCGGCAAGGTGGACCTGCTGCTGATCCTGAGCGGCAACCCGGTCTTCAGCGCGCCCGCCGACCTGGGCTTCGCCGCCGCCATGAATAAGGTGGAGCTGCGCATCCAGCTTTCGCCGTATGAGGACGAGACGGCGGAGTTCTGCCAGTGGCACGTCCCCGAGTCGCACCCCCTGGAGGCCTGGAGCGACCTGCGTGCTTACGACGGCACGGTCTCGATCGTGCAGCCGCTGATCGCGCCGCTCTACGAGACCCGGAGCGCGCACGAGGTGGTGACGGCCTTCGCCGGACAGGCGGGGCGGAGCGGCTACGACCTGGTGCGCACCTACTGGCAAGGCCAGCACCAGGGGGCGGACTTCGAGCCGTTCTGGCGGCGCTCGGTGCACGACGGCTTCGTGGCGAGCACCGCCTTCCCGGCAAAGCCGGTCACGCTCAAGAACGCGGCGTTGCCGCCCGCCCCCGCACCCGGCGCCGGCATCGAGATCGTCTTCCGCCCGGATCCCGCCATCTATGATGGGCGCTTCGCCAACAACGGCTGGCTGCAGGAACTGCCCAAGCCCATCCTGCGCACCACCTGGGACAACGTGGCGCTCATGAGCCCGGCCACCGCGCAGGCGATGGGCATCGATCCCTACCCCGAGGCGCGGCGTCCCCAGGACGTGGTGGAGATCCGCTACGCGGGGCGCAAGGTGAACGCGCCGGCGTGGGTGGTGCCCGGGCATCCCGAC
>DATIWW010000323.1:0-3289 GCA_035519175.1 Terriglobales bacterium | reverse complement strand
GCGCAGGACGACAGGGGCAGTGCCGCTGCTGCACGCGAGGCTCTGCACCGGCGCTGCCGGCATCCCGGAGGATAGCTGGCAGCGCGGCGCCGTTCCGTCCATCCCGGGCTGTTGCGGGGTCATTGGTTTGGGGCAATGACCGGGCCAGGCGGGGTGGGAGTCCTGGCGCTGACATGGGGTCGTGGCTGCAAGGGGAATGGCGAGCAGCGCAGTTGTCAACGCCAGGACTACGACTTGGGCACGACGACTCAAAGGTGCTCCGAATTGCGTCTAAGCTATCCCGGGCTGCCGCCGTGGTCTGTGACAAACGTCACAATCGCCCGTGACCTTTTGCCGCGGCTCTCCCGCGGGCGGGGTCCGGAGCGGGAAGGCTACCGCCCGTTCTTGCGCTTGATCTCGATGTTCATCCGCTTGATCTTCTGGTTGAGGGTGGAGAGGGGGACGTGGAAGCGCTCCGCCGCCTCGGTCTGGTTCCAATTGCACTTTTCCAGCATCTCCACGATCACGCGGCGCTCCAGGTCTTCCACGATCTCGAACAGGGTGGCGTCCGGCCGCAGTTCGAGGACGGGCCCCGCGGCGCCCCGCCCGGTCACGTGGTCGGGCAGCAGCTCCGCTCCGATCGCCGGGGTGGTGGAGAGCACCACCGCGCGCTCGATGACGTTCTCCAGCTCGCGCACGTTGCCCGGCCAGTCGTAATCGAGCAGCGGCCGCAGCGCTTCGGGGGCGATCTGCCGCGCCGACTTCCCGTTCTCCTCGGAGAATTTCTTGAGGAAGTGCTCCACCAGCATGGGGATGTCCTCGCGGCGCTGGCGCAGCGCGGGCAGGTCCACGGTGATCACGTTCAGGCGGTAGAACAGGTCCTCGCGGAAGCGCCCCTCCTGCACCGCCTGTTTCAGGTTGATGTTGGTGGCGGCGAGGATGCGCACGTCCACCTGGAGCTCCTGCACCCCGCCCAGGTGCATGAACTTGCGGTCCTGCAGCACGCGCAGGATCTTGGCCTGGGTCTCCAGGCTCATGGTGGCGATCTCGTCCAGGAAGAGGGTACCCTGGTCGGCGATCTCGAACAGCCCCTTCTTGGAGGCCACGGCGCTGGTGAAGGCCCCCTTCACGTGCCCGAACAGGGTGGACTCCAGCAAGTCGGCGGGCATGGAGCCGGTGTTGACGGGCACGAAGGGCCGCTCCTTGCGCGGCGAGTTCATGTGGATGGCCTTGGCGATCAGCTCTTTCCCGGTCCCGCTCTCTCCCTGGATGAGCACGGTGGAGCGGCTGGGCGCCACCTGGCCCACCAGGTCGAAGATGCGCAGCATGCTCTCGCTCTTGCCCACGATGTTCTCGAAGTTGTAGCGGCGCTTGAGCGCCCGCTTGAGCTGGACGTTCTCTTCCTCGGCGCGGCGCCGGGCCAGCACGGCGCGCACGTCGGCCAGCAGCTTCTCGTTGTCCCAGGGCTTCTGGACGAAGTTGACGGCCCCGCACTGCATGGCGCGCACCGCGTTCTCCACCGTGCCGTAGGCGGTGATCATGATGACCGCGAGCTGGGAGTCGCGCTGCCGCAGCTCCTGCAGCACCTCCAGGCCGTTGCGGTCGGGCAGAGCGAAGTCCAGCAGCATCAGGTCGAAGGGGCGGTCGGCCAGCCGCGCCAGTCCCTCCTCGCCGCTGCCCGCCGACTCCACTTCGAAGCCCTCCATCTGCAGCAGGGTCTCCAGCGATTCGCGGATGGCGGCTTCGTCATCCACGATCAGGATGGTTCCGGGGAGGGGCGCTCCTTCCGCGCCCCCGCGTTGCGTGAGTACGGCTGCTTCAGACATGGACCGCCTTTCGCGTCATGGGGAATTGCAGGTAGAAACGTGTGCCTTCGCCGGGCTGGCTCTCCACCCGGATCTTGCCGGCGTGCTCCTGGATGATGCCGTAGGTGACCGCCAGGCCCAGCCCGGTGCCGCGGGGCTGGCCCCCCTGGGTCCCGTTCTTGGTGGTGAAGAACGGGTCGTAGATGCGGTGGATGTGCTCCTGGGCGATGCCCACGCCGGTGTCGGCCACCAGCACCTGCACGCTGGAGCCGTTGGCGGTGGCCACGGTCAGGGTCCCGCCCTCGGGCATGGCGTCGCGCGCGTTCAGAAAGAGGTTGAGGAAGACCTGCTGCAGCTTGCCGGCGTTGCCGTGGATGACGGGCTCCTCCGCCGCCAGTTCGTCCTGCACCTTGATGCGCGCCGTCTTCAACTGGTGCTCCAGCAGGGTCAGGGTGTCGCGGATGATCTTGTTGAGGCCGACCGAGCCGAACTCGGTGCCGCTGGTGCGCGAGAAGTTCAGCAGGTTGTTGACGATCTCGGAGGCGCGGAAGGTCTGGCGCGTGATCTTCTCCAGCAGCGCCGACTTCCTCTCGTCGTCCTGCACCTGCTTGGAGAGCATCTGGGCGTAGGAGGAGATGACCGCCAGCGGGGTGTTGACCTCGTGCGCCACCCCCGCCGCCAGCAGCCCGATGGACGACATCTTCTCCGCCTGCGTCAGTTGCGACTCCAGCTCGATGCGCTCGGTGATGTCGTCCACGATGATCAGCCGCCCCACCACCTGGAACTTCTTGGTCACCAGGGGCGCGATGGCCAGGTTGGTGATGCGGGTGTCCCCCGCCGAGGTCGCCAGCCGGAACTTGTACAGGTTGTGGATGCCCGCCGTGGGCCGCACCCGGTAGAACTCCTCCACGAAGGCGGCGGGGAAGACCGCGCTCAGCGGCTGCCCCAGCGCCTGCGCGCGCGGCAGCGCGTACATCACTTCCATCTGCGAGTTCCAGAACTCGATGCGGTCGGCCAGGTCCACCGCCAGCACCCCCACGCTGATGGACTCCACGATGTTCTCGTTGAAGTCCTTCAGGCGCTCGTACTCCGTCACCTTCTGCTCCAGCGAGGCATAGAGGCGGCCGTTCTGCACCGCGATGCCCACGTAGCCGGCCAGCGCCTCCAGCAATTCCACGTCCTCGCTGGAGAGGAAGTCGCCTTCCATGGTCTTGCCCAACCCCATCACCGCGATGAGGCGATCCTGGATGGTGCAGGGGATGTAGTAGTTCAGGTCCAGGCGGGCGATGGTCTGCCGCGCCCCCGGGCTGTCCAGCATGGCCTGCTGGGTGTTGTCGAAGAACAGGTGCCGGGTCTCGGGATCGTGCCCCGCCCGGGTCAGGAAGCTCAGGTCCAGCTCGCCCCCGAAGGAGATGCCGTACGACTTGGCCAGGGTGAAGCGCTCGGGGTGCTCCGCGTCCGCCAGGAAGATGGCCATGCGGTCCACCAGCAGGGTGCGCGCCAGC
>DATIWW010000322.1:0-3413 GCA_035519175.1 Terriglobales bacterium | reverse complement strand
CCCACGACCTGGGCATCGAAGCCGGCGAACTTCTCGAGGTCCGCGTTGTACGCCGACATTTGCGCGGTTCAAGCCGGGGTCCAGTCCAGCGGATAGAAGGCCAGGACCACGTGCTTCTTGCCGCGGTAGTCACTCAGCTTGACCTTGCCCTTCAGGTCGCCGGTGACCGCGGGCAACTCGAAGTCCGGCGCCAGGGTGCCGACCTTCAACGCCATGACATGCCTCCGCTCTGCGGAATCACTGCCTGTGGGACAGGTGTTTCATTCTAGCCGCCGCGCCGCGAAGGCGGCAAGTGAGGCGAGTTTTTAACCACAGAGGACACAGAGGTCACGGAGGAGGAACAAGGCATAAGGATGAAGGCAAAAGGCAAAGGACAAGGGGAAATGATGGACGCTGCCCTTGCCTTTCTCCTCTTGCTTTTATCTTTTTGCCTTATTCCTCTGTGCCCTCTGTGTCCTCTGTGGTTAGGAAGTCTTCTTCCCCACCAACTGCCTCAGGACGTAGTGCAATATGCCGCCGTGGCGGTAGTACTGGGCCTCCTGGGGCGTGTCGATGCGCACGGTGGCCTGGAACTCTTTCACCTTGCCGTCGGTGGACTTCGCCCGCACCGTCACCTTGGAGGCGGCAGCGAATTTCTCCACCACCGCGGGGATGCCGGTGATCTCGTAGGTCTCTTCGCCGGTGAGGCCTAGGGAATCCGCGTTCTGCCCCGCGGGGAACTGCAGCGGCAGGATGCCCATGCCCACCAAATTCGAGCGGTGGATGCGCTCGTAGCTTTCGGCGATCACCGCGCGCACGCCCAAGAGCAGCGGGCCCTTCGCCGCCCAGTCGCGCGAGGAGCCGGAGCCGTACTCCTTGCCCGCCAGCAGGACGAGCGGCACGCCCTCCTTCCGGTACTGCTCGGAGGCCTCGAAGATGGTGGTCGAGGCGCCGTCGGGGAAGTGGCGGGTGAATCCGCCCTCGGTGCCGGGAGCGAGCTGATTGCGCAGGCGCACGTTGGCGAAGGTGCCGCGCACCATGACCTCGTGGTTGCCGCGGCGCGAGCCGTAGGAGTTGAAGTCGGCCGGCTGCACCCCGTGGGCGATCAGGTACTTGCCCGCGGGCGAATCCTTCTTGATGTTGCCGGCGGGCGAGATGTGGTCGGTGGTGATGCTGTCGCCCAGCCGGGCCAGCACGCGCGCGCCTTGGATGTCACCCACCGGCGCGGGCGCCGGCTTCATGCCCTGGAAGTAGGGCGCGTGCTTGATGTAGGTGGAGCGCTCGTCCCAGGCGTAGGTTTCGCCCGCGGGCACGGGCAAGCCGCGCCAGCGCTCGTCGCCCTGAAAGACCTCGGCATAGGTCTTGTGGAACATGGAAGACTCGATGGAGCGCATAGCCTGGTCCACCTCCTGCTGCGAGGGCCACAGGTCCTTCAGGTAAACCGGCTTGCCGTCTTTGCCCTGGCCGATGGGCTCCTTCTGGAAGTCGATGTCGATGCGCCCGGCCAGCGCGTAGGCCACCACTAGCGGCGGCGACATCAGGTAGTTGGCGCGGACCTCGGAGTTGATCCGCCCCTCGAAGTTGCGGTTCCCGCTCAGCACCGAGACCGCCACCAGGTCATCGGCGGCGATGGTCTTTGAGATCTCCTCGGGCAGCGGGCCGGAGTTGCCGATGCAGGTGGTGCAGCCGTAGCCCACCAGGTTGAAGCCCACCTGGTCGAGCGCGGGAGTCAGCCCGGCCTTTCTGTAGTACTCGGTCACGACTTTCGATCCGGGCGCCAGCGAGGTCTTCACCCAGGCCGGCGGCTTCAGCCCGCGCTCGACCGCCTTCTTGGCCACTAGCCCCGCGGCCATCATCACCGATGGGTTCGAGGTGTTGGTGCACGAGGTGATGGCGGCGATGACCACCGAGCCGTGGCGCAGGCGGCCGCCGTTCTTCGCGGCTTCAGGTTTGACCTCGACGCCGGGGCGCACCAGCGAGGGCAGCGCCTTCTGGAACGATTCCGGCACCTGCGGCAGGGCGACGCGGTCCTGCGGCCGCCGCGGCCCGGCCACGCTGGGCACCACCTTGCCGAGATCGAGTTCCAGGGTGTCGGAGTAGATGACGCCCGCGTTGTCGCCGGCCCACAGTCCCTGCTCCTTGCAGTAGGCCTCGACCAGCGCGACCTGCTCCTCGCTGCGCCCGCTGAAGCGCAGGTAGCGCAGCGTCTCCCCGTCCACCGGGAAGATGCCGCAGGTGGCGCCGTACTCGGGAGACATGTTGGCGATGGTGGCGCGGTCGGCCACGGGCAGCGCCGCCAGCCCGGGGCCGAAGTACTCGACGAACTTCCCCACCACGCCCTTCTTGCGCAGCATCTCGGTGACGGTGAGCACGAGGTCGGTGGCGGTGGAGCCCTCGGGCAGGCGCCCGGTCAGGCGGAAGCCCACCACGTCGGGGATGAGCATGGAAACGGGCTGGCCCAGCATGGCGGCCTCCGCCTCGATGCCGCCCACGCCCCAGCCCAGCACGCCCAGCCCGTTGATCATGGTGGTGTGGGAGTCGGTGCCCACCAGGGTGTCGGGATAGGCGCGGGCCGAGCCGTCCTTCGCCACGAAGACCACGCGCGCCAGGTACTCCAGATTGACCTGGTGGACGATGCCGGTGTCCGGGGGCACGACCTTGAAGTTGCGCAAGGCCTGCTGGCCCCAGCGCAGGAAGGCGTAGCGCTCCTGGTTGCGCTGAAACTCCAGCGCGGCGTTGAGGTCGAAGGCCTTGGGCGAGCCGAACTCATCCACCTGCACGGAGTGGTCGATCACCAATTCGGCCGGCTGCAGCGGGTTGATCTGCCTGGGATCGCCGCCCAGCGCGCGCATGGCGTCGCGCATGGCCGCCAGGTCCACCACCGCGGGGACGCCGGTGAAGTCCTGCAAGAGCACGCGGGCTGGGGTGAAGGCGATCTCGGTGGCGCCGCCCTTGCCGTTCCACCCGGCCAGAGCGCGGATCTCCTCCGCCTTGACGGAGTGGCCGTCCTCGGTGCGTAGCAGGTTCTCGAGCAGAATGCGGAGAGAGAAGGGCAGATGAGTGGTCTTCAGGCCTTGCTGGTCGAGCGCGTCCAGACGGTGGATCTCGTAGTCGGTCGAGCCGGAGCGAAGCTGGGCGCGGGAGCCGAAGGAATTCATGGCGCCTCCGAAGGGAACTCGCAAACCATTCAGTATCGTTCTTTTGATGCGGAGGGGGCAAGGGAGGCGGCGCGGCTGCCAACTCAGTTTGAAGCCTGCCGAGGTCTTATGGGCTCTTCGAGCACATAGCCGCACGTGGGGCAGACACTTCTGCGCCCCGTAGTCTCAGTTCGTTGAGACAGCAGCTTCATCGTGGGACTCTTACACTCTGGACACGGGAGAGAGCTGTAAAGAACCAGCCGCCAGCCAAAGACATTCTTGTTAAGCCAAGAAACG
>DATIWW010000321.1:0-5854 GCA_035519175.1 Terriglobales bacterium | reverse complement strand
AGCAGCACCGCCCGCATCAGGTGCGTCTGCACCGCCAGCGCCTTGTCCTCGCCCGCCGCCTTCACCGCCCGCTTGGTGTCGTCCAGCGCCCAGTCCAGGTTTCCCAGCTTGCTCTCCACGCCGGCCATCCGCAGGTAGCTGGCCGCCGAGGTGTGGTGCGAGAGCTTGTCCGCCTTCTGATACGCCTCCAGGGCCAGGTCGTACTTCTTCCGCGCCTGGTACAGGTCACCCTGGGCCAGGGCCTGCGCGACCGGATCGGCCGGCTGCTGCGCCGCCAGCGTCGCTGCTGCCGCTGCCACCACCAAGAAAACATACATCGTAGAGCGATACATATAGGACCTCGCAAAAACCAGCCCGATGGATGTGCTGGGCGCGCCGCATCATACCACCGTTTTCCGGAGTTACGATGAGACCGGCCTGCTCCCCACCGGCCACTCCTTCCGCCGCCAGGCGCGCACCAGGTAGATCGCCACGCCCAGCACCACCAGGACCGCCGCGTAGCGCACTTCGGTGAAGAAACCCTTGCGCATCACCAGCACATACAAGAATCCCGCCGTGGCCACAAGCGCGGGCAGCGGGTACAGCCACATGCGGAAGGGGCGGGGCGCCTCCGGCCGCCGCGCCCGCAGCACCAGGATCCCCACCGTCTGCAATAAGAACTGCACCACGATGCGGATCACCACCAGCGCCGCGATGATCTCCTGCAGGCGCAGGAAGCAGAAGGCCGCCGCCACCCCTCCCAGCACCACCACGGAAACGTGGGGAAAGCGCCCCTTGGGGTGCACCCGCGCGAACACCTTGAAATAATTGCCGTCCTGCGCGGCCGCGTAGGGCACCCGCGAGTACCCCAGCAGCAGCGAGAAGACCGAGGCGAACGCCACCCATATAATAAGGACCGTCACCGCCGCCGCCGCCCGCGGCCCGTACAGCCGCTCCATCATCACCGAGATCACGTAGCGGTGGGTGTCGCTGGCGGCCGTCTGCTGCAGCTCCTGCCAGGGCACCACCCCCAGGATGGAGATGTTCATCACCAGGTAGATGGCCGCCACCAGGACAATAGAAAGGATGAGCGCGCGCGGGATGGTGCGCTCCGGGTCTTTCACCTCGCCCCCGAAGAAGCAGACGTTGTAGTAGCCCCAGTAGTCGTAGGCGGCCACCAGCAGCGCCGAGCCCAGGCCCAGGAAGAAGTTGCGGTCGAGGGTGAAGGCGCCCGGGGGGAAGCTGAAGGCCAGCGCGGCGCGAAAGTGCGTCACCCCGGCGAAGATGACCCAGGCGATGGTGGCCATCACGCCCAGCCACAGCAGTTGCGAGAGGCGGCTGACCGCGGTGATCCGCCGGTAGAGCAGCAAGACCGCCAGCAGGCAGGCGGCGATGGCTACCAGCGTCGCGCCGGTGGCGACCAGGTGCGCCTCCAGCGGCGTCCCCAGCAGATGCAGGTGCGCGCTGCGCTGCCACGAGGTCCTGAGCAGAGAAGGGAAGAGGTAGCCGGCGTACTGCGAGAGTCCCACGCAGCCGGAGGCGATGGAGAGGGGCGCGCTGAAGGTCAGTTGCCAGATGAAAAGAAAAGAGACGAGGCGGCCCAGCCCGCGCGGCCCGTAGATCTCCTTGAGATAGCCGTAGGAGCCGCCCGACTGCGGGAACGCCGCCCCCAATTCCGCCCACACCAGCCCGTCGCAGATGGCCAGCCCCGCGCCCAGCACCCACCCCAGCATGGCCTGCGGCCCGCCCATCGCGCTCACGATCAGCGGGATGGTGATGAACGGCCCCACCCCGATCATGTCGATCATGTTGAGCGCGGTGGCGCCCGCCAGCCCCACCCCGCGGAGGAGTTGGGGGCCGGCGGTTGGCGCTTCCTGCCGATTGCTCGAGTCAGCCGTCAATTCTCATTTCCTGCGATGGCGTCATCCTGAGCGGCCCCGCGCAGCGAGACCGCGAAGGACCTCGCGCGCAGCCACGCAAATCTCTGCTTCGCCGGGAACGTGCGCGCTCCCGCCGACGCAGCCCCGTCAGGGGCGATAGAGTGTAGCCCCGGGCGTCAGCCCGGGGAAAGCGGTCAAGAATACCCCGCGCGCGAAGGAGCGCATGCGACCGAGCGCGCCAACCTTCATTGCGGCGGCGCCGGCGCCCGCTTCAGCTTCTCGAACAACTGCTGCGTCCTGGCCACCGCGCCCTCGCCGTCCGCGGCGAAAAGGGAAAAATCCTCCAGGTCGTACTGGTTGTAGCCCATCTGGAAGAGTCCCTGCGACTTGTGCGCCGCGATCACCCAGTTGACGATGATGGAGTAGTCGAGAGCGTTCCGAAAGCCGAACTTCGCCGCGCGGTCGAACTGGAAGGTGGGGCCGGCGAGCGGCTGCGTGATGGGGTAGTCGGCCAGGCCGCGGAAGGTCACCGGCTGGGCGTCGGCGCGCGCGCTGTCCTCGCAGCCCAGCACGATGGGCCGGCGCGCGGCGGGCTGCGCCTCGACCGCTTCCAGCGCCAGGATGGTGGCCGCCTTGTGCCCGCCGTGCGTCTCGGGATCGGGGAAGAGGGTGAAGACGAAGTCGTAGTTTCCGGTGCGCAGCAACTGCTCCAGCCGTGCCCGCACCCACGCCGTCCGCCAGGTCTTCTCCAGCACCTCGTGCGCGTCCTGGGTGTAGTGCAGGTCCTTCTGGTCGAAGAAATAATGATGGCGGATGCCCAGCACCTTGCCGGCTTGCAGCAGCTCCTGCTTGCGAATGGCGGGCAGGTGGGCGCGGCCCACCGCTTCGTCGGTGAGCTTCAGACCGTAGTAGGGCTCGGCCAGCAGGGAGTAGCGGAAGCCGCCCTCGCCGTTGGTCAGAACCGCCTGGTCCACCGTGCCCCCCAGTTCCTTGGCGATGCGGTAGGTGGTGGCCGCGAAGCAGGATTCGTCGTCGGGATGCGCCACCACGATGAGCACCCGCGGCGGCGCGGACCCGGCCGGCCCCGGCGCGCTCGACTGCTGCGCGAACGCTGCTCCCACCACAAGGATCCAAACCAGCCTGCGCCCCATGAGCTCGCTCCTCCGCCCGCCGGCGCGGGCGCTCCATCCTAAACGAGAAGCCGCGCGGCCGCGCCAGGATTCAACTTTTTCGTGGGATCGCGTGCGAGGATTTGGAGGCGCGGGGGAGAATCGAACTCCCGTATAAAGGTTTTGCAGACCTCTCCCTTACCACTTGGGTACCGCGCCCGGAAAGAAGGGAAGAAAAGAACTGGAGCGGGAGACGGGATTTGAACCCGCGACTTCGACCTTGGCAAGGTCGCACTCTACCGCTGAGTTACTCCCGCTCGCTACCGCCTGATTATATTCGCCCGCCAAAAAGGCGGTCAAATGGCGGCCTCAGATGGCTCCCATGAAGGGCCCGCGGGGCTAGTGGTGGACCCACTGAGGATCGTCCTCGGGGCGCACGATGGCGCCATCGCGCATGTGCAGGATGCGGTCGCCGATCTCCGCGGCCTGCGGGTTGTGGGTGATCATCAGCACCGTCTGCCCCAACTCCTGGTTGGACTGCCGCAGCATCTCCAGCACGATCTGGGAGTTGCGCGAGTCCAGGTTGCCGGTAGGCTCGTCGGCCAGCACCAGCGCCGGGTGGTTGAGGAGCGCGCGGGCCAGGGCCACGCGCTGCTGCTCCCCGCCGGAAAGCTCGGCGGGGCGGTGCCGCAACCGTTCGCGGATGCCCAGCAGCCCGGTGATCTTGTCGAAGTAGGCAGGATCGCCGCTGTTGCCGGCGATGTCGCCGGCGATCACGATGTTGGCGCGCGCGTCCAGGGTGGGCAGCAGGTTGAACTTCTGGAAGACGAAGCCGATCTTGCGCTTCCTCAGCCGGGTGCGCTCGCTATCGGAGAGGGCGCCGAAGTCGGAACCCTCGATGAGCACCCGCCCCGAGGTCGCCCGCGTCAGCCCGCCCAGGATGTAGAAGAGCGTCGACTTGCCCGAGCCCGAGGGCCCCACGATGCTGACGAACTCGCCGCGCTCCACCGCGAAGCTGATGCCGCGCAGCGCCGGCACCTCCACCTTGCCCACGTGGTAGACCTTGGTGACCTGCTCGGTCTGGATGATGGCGGCCATGGCAATCCTTCAGTCTATCAGAGCGAGCTCCGGGGGCCACGGGTGGATCGGGTGATCGGGGCATCGGGTGATCGGGTCAATGACAGCAGTCGTTGGTCGTTAGCCGTTGGTCGTTGGCCGAGGGTGCCCCAGCCTTCGCCTTCGGTGCGAAGGGTGGGAGAGAGAAACCCAGGGACGAGGTCAAGCGGCGGGGGCGCGAAAGCGCAGCTCCGTCCGCCAGCCTTGGTTGACGGCCACCGGCCCCGCCTCTCCCAGGGCGTAGAAGCGGAAGCTGCTCCAGCGCCAGAGTTCCGGGGAAGTGACCAGGCCGCGGCGGACCGGGTTGCGGTGCAGGTAGCGCAGCTTCTCCACCCGCTTGCGCTTGCTCCATACGTTGAAGTCGTAGAAGCGCCGCTGCCAGAAGTGTGGGGCGGGCGCGGGCTCGTCCCACAGGCTGCCCTGGCCGGGGCGTGCCTTGCGCCGTCGCCGCAGCCGCCGCGAGAGCCGCTGCTTCAGCACTTGCATGATCTTGGAGGGGTCGCCGCGCTCGGGCTCGCTGATCAGCAGGTGAAAGTGCTCGGGCATGACCACGTAGCCGACCACCACGAAATCGTACTGGCGGCGGACCTCTTCCAGGATGCGCAGGAAGAGGTCGCGGCGGCGGGCGCTGGCCAGCAGCGGCCGGCGGCGGTAGCAACTGCAGGTGATATAGTGCAGGTCGCCGGCGCCGTAGTAGCGCTTCAGGCCCTTGGGCATGCTGGGATTCTAGTCCTCAGGGTCTGGGAAAAGATGTGAGCGGGCGGAGGTCTCTCTTGCCCACCCTTTGCCAAGAGCGCCCGTCGCCTGCGCTCCGGGCCGGCAAAGGATGGGGCACCCCCCGATTGTTCTCCTTTCGGGATATACTCGCGCGGGAAAGGTGTGCCACCCGCCCATTGGGTGTGAATGTGTCTGTCGAGACCCCGGTCCTTAAGAAGATGGGGAGCGCCGTTACCAATGTCGTGCAGAAGGTCGAGGCTTGGCTCGAGGATCACCTCTTGGACTAGACTACGGGCGGGGGCAGTCGAGTTGGACGGTTTCTCTAGTAAGTGGAAGTGCTCAGATGTCCTGCTCTTTGGGCTGCTCGTTTGCGGCGTGTCGTGGCTGTTAGAAGTCGCCGCGTCCATTCTGCCGCAATTCGTGGTCACGATACCCAGGGGCGGCATTTCTGTTGACTCAGGCACAGGACTGCTCGCAGCTGCGAGTTTAGTGCCAGCTGTGTTCCTGCTCGGTTGGTCTCGAGAGTGCAGGGCAGCAAGCGTTCGCTTTCGAGCGGGAATTCACGTTTATGGACTGGCTCTCGCGATCGGTTTCCTGTTGCCCTTTTCGAGCTACATTGGGGCTGGACATTCTTACCCTCTATGGGACGCTGGAACATCGGTCCGCCTGGTCAGAGTGTTCCTGATCAACCTCCTGTTGTCGCCCTTGTGGGAAGAGATTATCTGGAGGGGGTACTTCTATCAGAAGCTCGGTTCGATGTTGCGGGCGTCCCACGCTCTGCTCGTAGCAGGCCTGGGGTGGGCGATTTGGCATATTGGGTTTCTCTTCTACCTGCACAGCGCTGGTATTGCCATGCGCTTTCTTGCGGTTCTCGCCATTCAGTTGTTTCTAGTTGGTCTTGTCGCATGTTGTGTTTTCACCTTGGGGAAGGGTTCACTGCTTCCCTGCGTGCTGCTACACACCGCCTTCAACTCGGCCACCTCGATCTACTACGGCGCCTACGGCCGCACAGCCGATATCGGCTCTTACATCGCTGAGACGGTAGCGGTGCTG
>DATIWW010000320.1:0-3667 GCA_035519175.1 Terriglobales bacterium | reverse complement strand
CTCGACGATCACCAGCGTGTCTGCCGCCAGCGTCCACGCATGCTCGACGGCCGCGTCGAGCTGCCGTGCCTCGAGCTCGCCGAGCAGATACGAGGCGACCACGAGCTCGGCGGTCTCGGTACCGGCTGTCAGGGCGTCCTGCTCGAGCCAGCAGGCGTCGCGCAGCGCCGCATCTCCGTGCGCGGCGAGCGCGCGCCCCGCCGCGGCCATCGCCGTCTCGGCCTCGACGAGCGTGACGTGCTCGATGCTCGGCCAAGTCTCCGCTGCCGCCCACGCTGCGATGCCGGGCCCGGCGCCCAGGTCGAGCAGGCTGCGGGGAGCGAGCCCCGGCATCCGCGCCGCGACTTCTTCGAAAACACGGTGATTGGCAGCGAAGGTCGCGGGCAGGCGGGTTGCAAGGTAAGCCGCCAGGTGGGCGGGCGAGCGCAGCGCCAGGGCTTCTCCCTTCTGGTAGCGCTGGCTGATCTCGCGCGCGGCGCGGGGCAGCAGGCGTGCGTCCACCGCCGCCACCTCGCGCTCGATCGCGCGGCGCAACTCCTCCGGCAGACGCATGCAGAGAGTGTAATCGCTCAGGCCAGAGGTAGGCGCCAGCGCGCGCGGAAGACGTAGCGGTCGTTGACGAAGAAGTTCACCAGCCCGCAGGCGCAGATGGCCAGCATGTTGGAGGGCAGGTAGGGAAGGTGGGCCAAGCCCACCAGCAGCCGCATCATCGCCACGTTGCCCAGGATGGAGATGGCGCCGGTGGTGCCGTTGAAGCGCGCCAGCCGCGCCAGGGCGTGGGCCAAGGTGGCGCTGGCGCGGTCGGACCAGGTATAGCGCTCGTGCCAGAGGAAGTTGTGCAGGATGGCCGCCTCGACCGCCAGCGCCGTGGCCCAGAGATAGGGCAGGCGCGCCAGGTGGGCCAGCGCCTCCAGCGTCCCCAGTTGCACCCCGATCCCGATCAGCCCCACCAGGTTGTACTGCAGCCAGCGCCGCAGGGTCCGCCGCCAGGATTCGCTCACGGCAGCGGCTCCTCGCGGTAGAGCTTCGCGATGTGGCGCGCCGCCGAGACCACCAGCATCGCGCCCATGCCGGCCGTGGCCACCGCGCCGCCCACGTCGAAGAGGCGGAAGGCGTGGCCGAACAGATGGGCCGTGGGCCAGCGCAGCAGCGCCAGGTTGCCGGCGATCAGGCAGAGCCGGATCTCAGTCGGCCCGAAGCGCCAGAACGACATGTGGAAGCTGCCCAGGGTGTAGGTGGCGAGGTAGACCTCGGCCGAGAGCATCAGGAAGGCGATGAGCATGCCCAGGGCGATGCCGGGATGGACGTAGCCGGAGAGCGCCAGCCCGCCCATCAGGAAGAAGGCGCCGAAGGTGTCGAGCACGTGGTCCACATAAAAGCCGTAGCGGGGACGCTGGCAGTTGCGCACGCGGGCCAGGGTGCCGTCCAGGCTGTCGCCCAGCCAGTTGAGCGCGATGAAGAGCGAGGCCAGCGCGAGCGCGCGCGGGTCAAAACGCGCCACCGCGTAGGAAGCTCCCGCCAGCAGCATGGCTGCGGCGCCCAGCGCGGTCAGATGGTCGGAGTTCACCTGGGCGGGCAGCCGCTCCGCCAGCCAGACCAGGAGCTTCTTCTCGGCGCCGGAGGTCAGGCTCTCCTGGATGCGGGGGGCCGGGCGGAAGGCCGGAAGTTCTTTGGCGCCGGCAGCCAGCCGCTCCTTTCCCAGCCCCGGCAGATCCCAGTACGAGTGGCGCGTGGACATGCATGCCCTCCTGTTCGCCGCCCACTCTGATCCCACGCCAGGGTCACGGCAATGCACGCCACATCAACTGCGAAGCAAGCGGGGTTCAGGCTGGAAATCATTGAAAGCAAAGCGGTTGATGGCTGCCCTCGACTTAGCTCAGAGGGCCGGCGGCATGGCCTTCAGGCCCATTTCCTGAAGCAGGAGAGCGTCTTCGTCGGGGGCGGGGTTGGGGGTGGTCAGCAGGCGCTCGCCTACGAAGATGGAGTTGGCGCCGGCCAGGAAGCAGAGCGCCACCGCCTCGCGCGACATCTGCTGGCGCCCGGCGGCCAGGCGCACCCGCGCGCGCGGCATGAGCAGGCGAGCGGTGGCGATGGCGCGCACCATCTCCAGGGGATCGAGCGGCGGCTGCGCGGCCAGCGGCGTCCCTTCGGCCCGCACCAGCATGTTGATGGGCACGCTCTCGGGATGGGGATCGAGCGAGGCCAATTGCTGCAGCAGGCCGATGCGGTCGTCCTCGCTCTCACCCATGCCCAGGATGCCGCCGCAGCAGACGGTGATGCCGGCCTGGCGCACCGCCGCCAGCGTCCGCAGCCGCTCCTCGTAGACGCGCGTGGTGATGATCTGTCCGTAGAACTCGGGCGAGGTGTCGAGGTTGTGGTTGTAGGCGGTGAGGCCCGCCTGCTTGAGGGCGCGCGCCTGCTCGTCGGTCAGCATGCCCAGGGTGCAGCAGACCTCCAGACCGAGCGTGGCCACGCCACGCACCATCGCAAGCACGCTCTCGAACTCCTCGCCCTCGGGGGCCTGGCGCCAGGCCGCGCCCATGCAGAAGCGGGTGGCGCCTTCAGCTTTGGCTTGGCGGGCGGCGGCGACCACGTGCTCAGGATCGAGCAGCACCCGGCGCTCCACGCCGGTGGGGTAGTGCGCGCTCTGCGGGCAGTAGGCGCAATCCTCGGGACAGCCGCCGGTCTTGATGGAGAGCAGGCGGCAGAGCTGGACTTCGCCGGGGGCGTTGTGCTGCCGGTGGACCTGCTGCGCGCGGAAGACCAGCTCGGGCAGGGGCAGGCGGTAGAGTGCGGCCACCTCGGCGCGGCTCCAGTCGTGGCGGACTTCCGCCGGTTGCGGCGTGGTGGTGGAAGCGGACACGATGCGGCTCCTTGCTGTAAGAGCCTCCGATATTACAAGAAGGACCAGCGCCGGCGAACGGTTTGACAGCGAACGGTTGCGGCCGCGGCTTCCGCCCCGCTAGACTCGCCGCATGCGCGCCATGGTGCTGGAGAGCGCGAAGCCCGCCGAGCACAATCCGCTCCGCTTGCGGGATGTGGCCGCGCCCGAGCCGGGCGCGGGCGAGATCGGCGTGCGCGTCTCCTGCTGCGGCCTTTGCCACACCGACCTGCACACGGTCGAAGGCGACCTGCCTCTGCCCAAGCTGCCGCTCGTTCCCGGGCACGAGGTCGTGGGAGTGGTGGAGGCGCTGGGCGCGGGCGCGCGCCGCTTTCGCCAGGGCGACCGCGTGGGCATCCCCTGGCTGCATGAGACTTGCGGGCAGTGCGCCTACTGCCGCCGCGGCCAGGAGAACCTGTGCGACCGCGCCCGCTTCACCGGCTATCACGTGGACGGCGGCTACGCCGAGAGTGCGGTGGTGGGCGAGGAGTTCGCCGTCCCCATCCCTTCCGCCTTCGACGACGTCCACGCCGCGCCCCTGCTGTGCGCCGGGATCGTCGGCTACCGCAGCTTCCGGCTGAGCGGCGCGCGCCGGGGCGACCGCTTGGGACTCTACGGCTTCGGCGCCTCCGCCCACATCGTGTTGCAGTGCGCCCGCCACCTGGGCTGCGAGGTCCGGGTCTTCACCCGCAGCCGCGAGCACCAGGAACTGGCGAAGAAGCTGGGCGCGGCCTGGGTGGGTGCGGCCAGCGAGCCGGCCCCGGGGCAGCTCGATGCCGCCATCCT
>DATIWW010000319.1:0-4987 GCA_035519175.1 Terriglobales bacterium | reverse complement strand
GCCGCTGATGGTGCCCGCCTCCACCAGGTCGGCGGAGAGGGCCACGCCCGCCATGGAGATGGGCGACCGCCCGATCTCGAGGTCGTTGGCCTTCAGGCGCCCTAGCAACTCGCTCTGCACCAGGTTGGCGACGCGCTTGGGATTCCTGGCGGCGCGGGCCGCCTGCTCGAACTGCTCGGCGAGGGCGCGCGAGGCGGTCAACACCCCGGCATCGTACTCGGTGATGCCGTACTCGGCGACCAGGCGCCGGCGGCGCGCGTCGGGCAGTTCGGGCAATCGCTTGCGGATCTCCGCCTGCCAGGCGGCGCTGACCCGCAGCGGCGGCAGGTCGGGCTCGGGGAAGTAGCGGTAGTCGTGCGCCTGCTCCTTGGAGCGCATGCCGTAGGTCTTGCCCTCGGCGGAGTTGTAGAGGCGGGTCTCCTGCTCCACGCGCCCGCCCGCTTCCAGCACCGCGATGTGGCGCTCGATCTCGTACTCCAGCGCCTGGCGGATGAAGCGGAAGCTGTTCACGTTCTTCACTTCCACCTTGGCGCCGTACTCTTTCTGCCCGACAGGGCGCACGCTGACGTTGGCGTCGCAGCGCAGCGAGCCTTCCTCCATGTTGCAGTCGCTCACCCCGGTGTAGAGGACGATCTCCCTCAGGCGGGTAAGGTACTCGAAGGCCTGGTCGGGGGAGGCGATCTCAGGCTCGCTCACGATCTCGATGAGCGGCACGCCCGCGCGGTTCAGGTCGATAGCGGTCTGCTCGCCGGCGCCGGGGAAGCCTTCGTGCAGGCTCTTGCCCGCGTCCTCCTCCAGGTGCACGCGGGTGATGCCGATCCTCTTCACGCCGCCTGCGACGGGGATCTCGATGGCGCCATGCTCGGCCAGGGGCTGGTCGTACTGCGAGATCTGGTAGCCCTTGGGCAGGTCGGGATAAAAGTAATTCTTGCGAGCGAAGATGGAGGTCTCGCGGAGCTCGCAGTTCAGCGCCATGGCCGCCAGCACGGCATACTCCACCGCCTTCTGGTTGAGCACGGGCAGCGCGCCGGGCAGGCCCAGGCACACCGGGCAGACGTTGGTGTTGGGCGGATCGCCGAAGCGCGTGGAGCACGAGCAGAAGATCTTGCTGGCGGTGAGGAGCTGGACGTGCACCTCCAGCCCGATCACCGGCTCATAGCGGGCGCGTGCGGCCGTCTCCGGAGTGGTGGCCATAGACGGGGATTATAAGGGCTGCGCCGCAGCGCAGCCCGGGGCTTGGGGAACGGCGGCGGCTTACGGCGGGGTCAGGCGGCTGGCCACCATCTGCCAGTGCGGGGTGGCGCCGCTGTTGAAGAGCAGCAAGCCGCGGGCGCGCACGGTGTCGCCCGCGCCCACGCTGGTGATCCCCACAAAGCGCGTGCTGGTCTGTTGGAAGACGGTGACCTGGGTCTCCCCGGTCAGCAGCGTGAGGTAGGAGTCGGCGGGCAGGTTGAGGATGATGATCCCGGAGGTGCCCTGGCCCGAGCCGCTGCTGCTGAGCACCTGCCCCGTCACCGCCTGCTGCTGCAGGGTGACGTGGCCGGTGGTGATGGTGGTGGCGCTGGGCGTGCTGGTGGTGACCCGGATCTGCTGTCCCTTGGTCAGGGTGGTAGCGGTGAAGGCGGGCAGGGTCAGGCCGGTGAAATCCACCTCGTCGGTGTCCTCGGCATAGGCCGCCGTGTCCATGCCGTTCACGTTGAAGAGGCCGCCCAGCGTGGGCTGGGTGAGGGTGGGCGTGGCCTCGTTCTGGACGACCTCCTGCACGCTGGTGGCGGGCGCGCCGGTGATGGAGGTCACCATGCCGTTGACCTCCAGGCCGCCGGGAGTGAGATCCAGGGCCTCGACCTTGGTGGCCAGCAGGCTGCCGTCGGACTGCACCGCTCCGGTCACCTCCACCACGTTGGAGGCCGCCAGCCCGCTCAACCCGGCGACGCCCACGAACTGGGTGCTGGTGTTGGTGGCGATGGTGAGGCTGTTGGCGGCCTGCTCCACCGCCAGGGTGAAGTTGGGGCTGGAGATGCCGGTGATGGTGCCGTCCACGTCCTCGAACTTCCCGCTCTCCACCTCCGGGCTGGTGGGGACGATGGGAACCAGCGCCCCGACGAACGAAGGCGTGATGGTGACGTTGAAGCTGGGGTCCACGTTGACCGAGGAGGACATGTTGAAGTCCAGGTTCAGCACCATGGGGGTGGTGCTGACCGCGATGCTGCCCAGACCGACGCTGAAGCTGGTCGTGCCCAGGGTGACGGTCTGCTGCGGCCGGGGCACGCCTGTGTCGTCGAGGACGGTGGCGTGGGCGGTCGCGCTCAGGGTGATGTTGGCCTGGGTGAAGGTGTCCTGACTGAGAGTGGTAGTGGCCAGGGGCTGCAGGCTGCCGGCGATGTGACGAAACTCCACCTTGGCGGGGGCGCTCAGCAGGTTGGTGGTGCCGCCGCCGGAGCTGGTCAGGGTGACCTGGTTGATGGTCATATCCAGGGCCACCACGCGGTCCACGGGAGCGTCGCCGATGTTCACCAGCAAAGTGACGGTGGCGGTGTGCTTGTTGCCGCCGCCGCCGCCACCGCCGCCGCTGCCGAGTTCGCAGCCGGGCAGCAGCCAGAACATGGAAAGCAGGGAAAGGACTCCCAGGATGGCGAAGAATCTCCGTTTCGAATGAGGCACACCAACCTCCCGCCGGCCGACTGAACGCGTCTCACCGGGTGCGCGGAGAAAGTCACTCGAATTGTGAACCTCGAAAGCGGGGAAGACAAGACGGCGGAACCTGGATGATGACCCCGAAAGGCCCTGGCCTGCGGTGCGCCGCCGGCGGCCTCAGCGCGCGCCCGGCTGGTAGGTCAGGTACTTCTCCATGGGAATGGAGAAGTAGAAAAGCTCCTTGCCGCCCGCGGTCACGCCGCTGACGTAGAGCATGCCCCCGGCCAGCGGGTTGGCGATGTCCTGCACGTCGAAGAAGAGGAAGCCGGCGCGGGTGGAGTGCGGCGGCACACTGCTCCAGGCGAAGCCGGCGGATTCGATCTCCTCCTTGTCCTCCTTGCTGACGCTGGGCTTCACCTTCTTGCGCGGAAAGGGGAGGGGATTGCGGGAGGGCTGGTCCGGGCGGGCGCCCTGGCGGGCGATGCGGCGGTAGATGTCCTCGGGGACGGCGGGCAGCCGCTTGTCGCGGTGCACGGTGACGAACTCCACCTTCATGGCGCGCAGGTCCAGCTCCTGGCCGCCGTCGTTGGTGACGATGAGCTGGATGGGGAGGAAGCCGGCGTCCTTGTAGGGCACGCGGAAGATGGCGGCCTTGTCGGGCATGTCGTAGGGGTCGGCGGCGATGCTGACCTGCTCGCTCTTGTGGTCGTCGCGCGCCGGGTAAGTCTGCGCGGGATAGGTCTTGGGCGGGACGAAGCCGGCGCCCGCCGGCGACTGCGCCAGGAAGCCTCCCGCCAGTACCAGAGAGACGATCAGAAGCCGGCGCGGCCGGGAGTTCCGGGGAGGCATACGCCAGGATTATAAGGCCGGTGGGCGGGAAGGCACCGCGCCGCTCCGGCCCGGCGATTAGAATGGAAGCCCGGTGATCTACCTCCTCTACAGCATGGCGCTGGCGGCATTGCTGTTGCTGACCCTGCCCTACTGGCTGATCCAGGGAGCGCGGAAGCACAAATACCGCGCCGGGCTGGGCGAGCGCCTGGGACGCGTGCCGGCGCGGGTGCGCGCGGCGGAGGGGCCGGGCCCGGTGTGGGTGCATGCCGTCAGCGTGGGCGAGGTGCTGGCGGTCAGCGGGCTGATCGCGGAGATGCGCCGGCGCTGGCCCCAGCGCCGCGTCTTCGTCTCCACCACCACCGCCACCGGGCAGAAGCTGGCGCGCGAGCGCTTCGGCGAGGAGAGCGTCTTTTATCTTCCCTTGGACTTTGCTTTCGCCATCCGTTCCTGGCTGCGGGTGGTGCAGCCGGAGCTGCTGGTGCTGGCCGAGACCGAGTTCTGGCCCAACCTGCTGCGCCTGGCGCGCAAAAGGGGCGCGCGGGTGGCGGCGGTGAACGCGCGCATCTCCGACCGCTCCTTTCCCCGCTACCGGCGCTGGCGCGGCCTGATGCGGGGCGTGCTGGCCAACGTGGACCTCTTCCTGGCGCAGAGCGCGGAAGACCGGCGGCGGCTGCTGGAGATGGGCGCGCCCGCGGCGCGGGTGCAGGTCGCGGGCAACCTGAAGTTCGATCTCCCGGCCCCGGCGGCGGCCGGGTTCGTCCCGGAGTTGCGGGCGCGGCTGGCGCGCGCCGGGGCGGCTCCCATCCTGGTCTGCGGCAGCACGGTGGAAGGCGAGGAGCCGCGGCTGCTGGCGGCCTTCCAGGCGGTGCTGGCGCGCTTCCCCGACGCTTTGCTGATCCTGGCGCCGCGCCATCCCGAGCGCTTCGATGCCGCGGCGGAAGTGGTGCGCTCCTCCCGGCTGGCGCTGTGGCGGCGCTCGCGGCTGGAGGCGGAGGCCCCGTTGCGCGGCGGCGTGCTGTTGCTCGACAGCATCGGCGAGCTGGCGGCCGTCTATTCCCTGGCCACGGTGGCCTTCGTGGGCGGCAGCCTGGTCCCCAAGGGCGGCCACAACATCCTCGAGCCCGCGTTCTTCGGCGTGCCTATCGTGGTGGGGCCGCACACGGAGAACTTCCGCGACATCGTGACGCGGTTCCGCGCCGCCGGGGCGGTAAGCGTGATCGAGGACGCGGACGCGCTGGCGGGTGCGCTGCTCGCCTTGCTCGATGACCGCGCGCAGCGCGAGGCGCTGGGAGGGCGCGCTGCCGAGGTCTTCCGCGCCCAGGCGGGCGCGACCGCGCGCACCCTGGCCGCCCTGGAGGATCTGCTGGGCGCGGCGGCGGCCGCGGAGGCCGTTCCCGCCCCCGCCAACTCCTCTCCGGAGCGAGGCTGAGCATGCATCCTCTGGCGGCACTCTACGGCGGGGTGGTGCGGGCGCGCAACGCCGGCTACGACCACGGCCTGCTGCGGGCGCGCCGCCTCCACG
>DATIWW010000318.1:0-2433 GCA_035519175.1 Terriglobales bacterium | reverse complement strand
GCCCTCATCCAGATCGCGCACCCGGATTTCCGCAACGAACTCTACGAATACTGCGAGCGGACCAAGTGGCTGCAACGCCCCGAGGCCGTCGCCACGAGGTGAACCGGAATGGCTGAAGCACGCGGTTACATCACGGTGAGCGTGGACGAATGCAAGGGCTGCGGCCTGTGTGTGGAGTCCTGCCCCCCCAAGTGCCTGGAGCTGGCCCCCGAACTCAGCGCCTACGGCGTGCATCCCGCCCGCTACACCGGGGAAAAGTGCACCGGCTGCGGCATCTGCTTCTACTGCTGCCCCGAGCCCGGCGCCATCACCGTCTATCGCGCCAAGGCCCAGCCCAAGGTGGACGCGGCCGCGGCCCAGGCCGCCGGCAGCAAGGAGGTTGCCGCCCATGCGTAAGCTCGCCAAGGGCAACGTCGCCGTCATCATGGGCGCCATCCTGGCGGGATGCCGCGCCTACTACGGCTATCCCATCACCCCCGCCAGCGAGATCGCCGAAGCCGCCGCCCTCTACATCCCCCAGGTGGGCGGCACTTTCCTGCAGGCGGAGAGCGAGGTCTCGGCCATCAACATGGTCTACGGCGCCGCTTCCGCCGGAGTGCGCGCCATGACCGGCTCCTCCGGCCCCGGCCTCAGCCTCATGCAGGAGGGCCTCTCTTATCTCGCCGGCTCGGAGTTGCCCTGCGTGGTGGTGGACGTCATGCGCGGCGGCCCCGGCCTGGGCAACATCGCTCCCGAGCAGAGCGACTACTTCGCCATGGTGAAGGGCGGCGGCCACGGCAACTACCACAACTTCGTGCTGGCTCCCGCCTCCGTGCAGGAGATGGCCGACCTCACCCGCCTGGCCTTCGAACTGGCCGACCGCTACCGCAATCCCGCCATCGTGCTGGCCGACGGCTTCATCGGACAGATGATCGAGGCCCTCGACCTCAACCTCTCCGATCAGGCCCAGCCCCCGGAGAAGCCCTGGGCGGTCTGCGGCACCCCCGAGACCCGAGCCAACCTCATCACCTCCATCTATCTGGAGCCCGACGAGCTGGAGGCCCACCAGCGCAAGCTGGAGGCTAAGTACGCCCGCGCCCAGCAAGTCGAGCCCCGCCACGAACTCTACCTGGCCGAGGATGCCGAGGTGCTGCTGGTGGGCTACGGCATCGTCAGCCGCGTGCTGCGCTCCGCGGTGGAGAAGATCCGCGCCCAGGGCCTGCGCGCCGGCCTCTTCCGTCCCATCACCCTGTGGCCCTTCCCCTCCCAGGCGCTGGCCGAAGCCGCCGCGCAGTGCCGCAGCGTGCTGGTGGTGGAGCTTTCCAACGGGCAGATGGTGGAGGACGTCCGGCTGGCGCTGGACGGCAAGGTGCCGGTGGAGTTTTACGGGCGGGTGGGCGGCAACGTCCCCTCCGCCGAGGAGATCCAGGAGCAGGTGATGGCCCGCGTCGAGCAGTTCGCCGACTGACGCGGCAAGGAGAACGTTCGTGCCCGATTACGAAGTGGTGCAGTCCAAGTCCAAGGTCTTCTACGACCGCTACCAGCGCAAGGCCGAGCTGCAGCAGCAGACCCACTATTGCCCCGGCTGCGGCCACGGCGTCGCCCACAAGCTCATCGCCGAGACCATCCAGGAGATGGGTCTGCAGGATCGCTCCATCTTCGTCAGCCCGGTGGGCTGCTCCGTCTTCGCTTACTACTACTTCGACGTGGGCAACATCCAGGCGGCGCACGGCCGCACTCCCGCGGTGGCCACCGGCGCCAAGCGCTCCCACCCCGACAGCCTGGTGGTCGCCTACCAGGGCGACGGCGACCTGGCCGCCATCGGCACCGCCGAGATCGTGCACGCCGCCAACCGCGGCGAGAAGATCTCCGTCTTCTTCGTCAACAATGCCATCTACGGCATGACCGGCGGGCAGATGGCCCCCACCACCCTGGTGGGCCAGACCTCCACCACCTCGCCCTGGGGACGCCGCCCCGCCAACGAAGGCTTCCCGGTGCACGTCTGCGAGTTGCTGGCCACGCTGGAGGCCCCCGTCTACATCGAGCGCGTCGCCCTGTGCGACAACAAGAACATCATGCGGGCGCGCCGCGCCGTCCGCAAGGCCCTGGAGCTGCAGCGCGACGGCGCCGGCTTCTCCTTCGTCGAGATCCTCTCTCCCTGCCCCACCATCTGGAAGATGGATCCGGTGGACGCCCGCCGCTGGGTGGCCGAGAAGATGGTCCCCGTCTTCCCCCTGCAGGTCTTCCGCGACCGCAAGGTGGAGGTGGGCAACGCCGGCCCGCCGCGCAAGACGGTGGGCGAACTGCTGGGCCTGAGCCCGGCCGCCCCCGCCGCTGCTCCCCGCCCCGCGCCCGCGCCCCACGCCGCCGCCCGCGACCTCAGCTTGAAGATCGCCGGCTTCGGCGGCCAGGGCGTGCTCCTGCTCGGCCAGATCATCGCCGAGATGGGCATGC
>DATIWW010000317.1:0-2958 GCA_035519175.1 Terriglobales bacterium | reverse complement strand
CTGCTTGCGGGCCTGGCCACACCGCTGGTGCTTTCCGTGCACACCGTGGTGAGCTTCGACTTCACCATCGCCATCCTGCCCGGCTGGCACAGCACCTTCTTCCCGCCCTATTTCGTCGCCGGCGCCATCTACTCCGGCTTCGCCATGGTGCTGGCCCTGGCCATCCCCTTGCGCTCCGTCTACGGCCTCAAAGGACTGATCACCGACAAGCACCTCGATAACGCCGCCAAGATCATGCTGGCCACCGGCCTCATCGTCGCCTACGCCTACATCCTGGAAGCCTTCACGGCATGGTACAGCGGCAACGTGTACGAGATGGCCGCCTTCTGGAACCGCATGACCGGGCCTTACCGCTTTGCCTACTGGTCGCTGGTGACCTGCAACATCGTGGCGCCGAATTTCCTCTGGTTCCGGCGCGTGCGCGGCAGTTCCCTGCTGCTGTTCTGCTCCTCCATCGTCGTGTTGATCGGCATGTGGCTGGAGCGCTACGTCATCATCGTCAGCAGCCTGGCGCAGGACTTCCTGCCCTCCTCCTGGCGCGTCTTCGAACCCACCCGTTGGGATTGGGCCACCTATCTCGGCACCATCGGCCTGTTCCTCTTCCTGTTCTTCCTGTTCATCCGCCTGCTGCCGATGATCTCCATCTTCGAGGTCCGCGTGCTCCTGCCGCAGGCCAAGGTCGGCGAGGAGGCCCGGGGATGATCACCAAGCCGATCTACGGACTGATGGCCGAGTTCGACAACCCCACCGCGCTGGTCGCCGCCACCCGCGCGGCGCGCGAGCAGGGTTACCGCAAGCTCGACGCGTACTCGCCGTTCCCGATCGAGGAGCTGAGCGACGCGCTCCACCTCCACCACAACAAGCTTCCGCTCATCGTTCTCATCGGGGGCCTCGCCGGAGCCTTTCTCGGCTACCTGATGCAGTACTACGTCACCGTCGTGGACTACCCCATCAATGTCGGAGGACGCCCGCTGCACAGCTGGCCCTCCTACATCGTCATCACCTTCGAGCTCACCATCCTGCTGGCCGCCCTGTCCACGGTGCTGGGCCTGTTCGCGCTGTGCGGGCTGCCCACGCCCTATCACCCGGTCTTCAACGTGGCGCGCTTTACCTCCACGGCGTCCCGCAACCGTTTCTTCCTGTGCATCGAAGCCGAGGATCCGCTGTTCGACCGCGCGCGGACCGCCGGGTTCCTGGAGACTTTCCAGCCCAAAGAGGTGTGTGAAGTTGCGCACTGATCTCAAGTTCGGAGCGATCGCGCTGGTCCTGGCCGCCGCCACCGGCTGCCGGCAGGACATGCACGACCAGCCCAAGTACATTCCGCTGCGCTACAGCAGCTTCTTCGCCGACGCCCGTTCGGAACGCCCACTCGTCCAGGGAACGGTGGCGCGCGGCCACCTGGACGAGGACACGCTCCTCTACACCGGCAAGGGCCCGGACGGAAAGCCCTCCAACCTCTTTCCCTTCCCCGTAACCAAGGACGTCATCGAGCGCGGGCAGCAGCGCTTCAACATCTACTGCACCCCGTGCCACGACCGCACCGGCTACGGCCTGGGCATGGTGGTGCGGCGCGGATACCGCCACCCGCCCTCCTACCACACCGACCAGGCGCGGGCGCTCGCCAACGGTTTCATCTTCGACGTGATCACCAACGGATTCGGCGCCATGCCCGACTACGCGGCGCAGATCCCGGTGCGCGACCGCTGGGCCATCGTCGCCTACGTGCGCGCCCTGCAGTTGAGCCAGCACGCTTCGGTCCAGGACCTCACCGCCGACGAGCGCGCCCGCCTGCCGCAAACCGGGGCGGCGCCCGCGCCGGCAAGGGGAGGCGGGAAATGATGGCGCCCGCGATCGACTTCACCGCGTCGCCGGAACTGCGCCAGGACCTCGGGGTCTGGCGCCGCCGCGCGCTCGTCGCCTACGTGCGCGCCCTGCAGTTGAGCCAGCACGCTTCGGTCCAGGACCTCACCGCCGACGAGCGCGCCCGCCTGCCGCAAACCGGGACGGCGCCCGCGCCGGCAAGGGGAGGCGGGAAATGATGGCGCCCGCGATCGACTTCACCGCGTCGCCGGAACTGCGCCAGGACCTCGGAGTCTGGCGCCGCCGCGCGCTCGTCGCCGGCGTGGCCGGCCTCGGTGTCTCCGCCATCGGGGCGTTCGCCTCCACCGACCAGTTCTTCCGATCCTATCTCTGGTCCTACCTCTTCATCGTCGGCCTGAGCGTCGGCAGCCTGGCCTGGCTGATGTTGCAACACCTCAGCGGCGGCGCCTGGGGCGTGGTCATCCGCCGTCCCGCCGAAGCCGCCGCCCGGCTCATCCCCGTGGTCGCCCTGCTGTTCATTCCCGTCGCCCTCGGCATGCGCAGCCTCTATTCCTGGTCGCAAGCCGGCATCGCTGCCAGGGATGAGGCCATCCGCCACAAGCAGGCGTACCTCAACGTCCCCTTCTTCCTCGGCCGCGCCGTCTTCTACTTCGCCGGCTGGATGCTGCTCACGTGGCTGCTCGACCGCGCCTCCGCCGAGCAGGACCGCGACCCGCGCGCGGTCAATCCGCAGCGTTTCTCGGCCGCCAGCGCTCCGGGGCTGATTTTCTGGGGCTTCAGCGTCACCTTCATGGCCGTGGACTGGGTGATGTCGGTGGACCCGCACTGGGTCTCCACCATGTTCGGCCTGCTCTTCATGGCCGGACAGGCCCTTTCCTCCATGTCCTTCCTCATCGCGCTGCTGGTGCTGATGTCGGGCCGCAGGCCGTACTCCCAGATCCTCACGCCCCGCCACCTGCACGACCTCGGCAAGTTCACCCTCGCCTGCGTGATGATTTGGGCGTATTTCTCTTTCTCCCAGTTCCTGATCATCTGGTCGGGAAACCTGCCGGAAGAGATCCCCTGGTACGTGGCGCGCATGCGCGGCGGCTGGGGCTACATCGGCCTGCTGCTGGTGGTCGGCCACTTCGCCCTCCC
>DATIWW010000316.1:0-7365 GCA_035519175.1 Terriglobales bacterium | reverse complement strand
ACTGGCTTTTAGAAGCTTCTGAAAAATTCGAAACAGCAGATCCCTCGCGGACTGAAGCCCACGCGGGACGACAAAATAGAGGGGCTTGGACGCTGACCTGAAGGTCTCTACCCGAACGTGCTGTATCCCAGCTTTTTTCCGCAGCCTCGTTTCTCAATCGGGGCCGGATCATGGCACCATCGAGGAAATCCGACCAGCCGAAATCAGAACTTCTTCGCGGTAATCCTGTCGGTTCCCACATACGGCCACAGCGCCTCCGGAATCACCACACTGCCGTCGGCCTGTTGGTAGTTCTCAACAACCGCCACCCATGTGCGTCCAATCGCCAAGCCGCTGCCGTTCAGGGTGTGCACTAATTCTGTCTTCTTTCCGCCCTCCGGACGGTAGCGGATATTCGCCCGTCGCGCCTGGAAGTCGGTGAAGTTGGAACAGGACGAGATTTCCCGGAACAATCCCTGCCCCGGCAACCACACCTCGAGGTCGTACGTCTTCGCCGATGCAAAGCCCAGGTCGGCGGTACAGAGCACTACCACGCGGTAATGCAGACCGAGCTTTTGCAGCACGGCCTCCGCGTTCTGCGTGAGCTTTTCGTGCTCCTGCCATGATTGTTCCGGCCGCGTGAACTTCACCAACTCGACTTTCTGGAACTGGTGCTGGCGGATGATGCCGCGCACGTCCTTGCCGTAGGAGCCGGCCTCGCTGCGAAAGCAAGGGGTGAAGGCGGTGAGCGAGATGGGCAGGCGCGCGCCCTCCAGGGTCTCGTCCCGGTAAAGATTGGTGAGCGGGACCTCAGCGGTGGGCACCAGGTAGAGCTTCTTGTCGCCGTGCGGCACCTGGAAGCTGTCGGCCTCGAACTTGGGCAGTTGCCCGGTGCCGTACATGGAATCGGCGTTGACCAGGTAGGGCGGCAGGACCTCGGTGTAGCCGTGCTCGCGGGTGTGCAGGTCGAGCATGAAGTTGGCCAGCGCGCGCTCCAGCTTCGCGCCCAGGTCCCAGTAGACGGCGAAGCGCGCCCCGGTGAGCTTGACCGCGCGCTCCAGATCGAGCACGCCCAGCGACTCGCCCAACTCCCAGTGCGGCTTGGGAGCGAAGTCGAACTTGGGGGGCGCGCCCCAGCGGCGCACCTCGAGGTTGTCGGCCTCGCTCTTGCCCACGGGAACGCTGGCGTGCGGCAGGTTGGGCAGGGTGGCCAGCAGGCGGCGCAATTCGGCGTCCTGCTCGGCGGCCTGCTTTTCCAGGGCCTCGCCCTGCTCGCGCAGCGCCTTGGCTTGCTCCATGGGCGCGGCGGCGTCCTGCTGGTTCTTCTTGAGCTGCGCGATCTGCTCGGAGAGGCGGTTGCGTTCCGCCTTCAGCGTCTCGGCCTGGGTGATGAGGGCGCGGCGGCGGGCGTCGGCCTCACGGAAGCCCGCGAGCACGGAGGCGTCCATCCCCCGCTGGCGGAGCTTCTCCTCCACCAGGGAGAGGTTCTCGCGGACGAAGCCAAGGTCGAGCATGGCAGCTAATGTAACAGTGGTCAGTGGCCAGTGGCCAGCGGGGGAAGGCTGGTACACTAAGGCCGGAATGAAAACCCGCCTCCAGCGCTGGCTCGCCGTGCTGCCGGCGGTGGTGTTGCTGGCGGCCACGGGTTTCGGCGCCGCCTACAACGCCCGCCCGAAGCTGGTGGTGATCATCATCCTCGACCAGTACCGCGGCGACTACCTGCCGCGCTACCAGGAGCGCTTCGGGCCCGGCGGCTTCCGCCTCTTCCTCGACCGCGGCGCCGTCTTCACCGACTGCAACTACGACTACGCCACCACCCGCACCGCGCCCGGGCATTCGACCCTGATGACGGGAAGCTACGTGAACGGCCACGGCATCCTGGGCAACGTGTGGTGGGACCCGGCGAAGAAGCGCGCCGTGCTGGCGGTGGCGGACGACACGGTCCATACCGTCGGCCCGGGCGGCGCCGAGGCGGGCGCGGGCTTTTCGCCCCATTACCTCGAAGCCAGCACCCTGGGCGACGAACTGAAGCTGGCCACCGGGGGCCAGGCGCGCGTCTTCGCGCTCTCGCTCAAGAACTACGCCGCCATCCTCTCCGCCGGGCACGCCGCCGACGCCGCCTACTGGACCGACCGCAAGAGCGGCGCCTGGGTCACGTCTTCTTTCTACCGCAGCGATCTCCCCAAGTGGGTGGTGGAGTTCGACCGCGCCAATCCGCCGGACAAGTACTTGAAGATGGAATGGAAGGACGCCGCGGGCAAGCTGCTGCGCGGGCCCTCCAAGGACTTCAACGCGCTCGAATCCACGCCCTTTGCCAACGACTACGAACTCGACTTCGCGCGCGCCCTCATCCAGAACGAGAAGCTGGGCGAAGGCCCGGCCACCGATCTGCTGGTGATCTCCATCTCCGCCACCGACTTCCTGGGCCACGAGGTGGGCCCGGACTCGCCCCAGGTGGCGGCCATGGCGCTGGCGCTGGACCGCCAGTTGGCGGAGTTCTTCAGCTTCCTGGGCCAGCAGGTGGGGCTGGCCAACGTGTGGCTCGCGCTCAGCGCCGACCACGGCATCGCGCCCCTGCCGGCGGTGGCGGCGGACTTCCGCCTGCCGGCGGCGGGCTACAGCGAGAAGGAGATCCAGGCCCGGGCCAACGCCGAACTTTCCGCGAAGTACTCGCCGGGGCGCCCGACCGAATACGTCAAGCTGATGGAGTGGCCCATCGCCTTCCTCTCCGAGGACGCTTTCGCCGCCGCTGGCGTGAAGGAAGCCGAGGCCGAGCGCGCCGCCGGCGAGGTGCTGGAGAAACTGGCGGGCTGGCGCGGCTACGTCACCCGCGCCCAGCAGGCGCAGGGCGAGCTGCGTAACGACGAGTGGGGCCGGAAGTACGCGCACAGCTACTCGGCGCAGGCCGGCTGGTACGTCTTCGGCGAGCCCACGCCCTTCACCCTGGGTACCCCTGCGGGCACCGACCACTCCACTCCCTACAGCTACGACACCCACGTTCCGCTGGCCTTCTACGGCCTGGCCTTCCGCGCCGGGACCTATCGCACCCACGCCGAGCCGGTGGACCTGGCGGTGACGCTGGCTTCCCTGCTGGGCATCGACGCGCCTACGCACGCGGTGGGACGGGTGCTGACCGAGGCGCTCGTGCCCGCCCCGGGAACGGAGGCCGGGCCGTGAGCGCGCCCGCCGCCACCCACACCTCCTCGCAGCCGCCCGACCTGAGCGTGAGCTTCGCCGGCATCCGCTTCAAGAACCCGGTGATCGCGGCCAGCGGCACCTTCGGCTACGGCATCGAGTTCGAGGACATCGTGGCGCTGGACAAGCTGGGCGGCTTCGTGGTGAAAGGGCTCTCGCGCGAGCCCCTGCCGGGCAACCCGCCGCCGCGCATCTTCGAGAGCGCCGCCGGCATGCTCAACGCCATCGGGCTGCAGAACATGGGAGTGCGCGCCTTCGTCAAGGAGACCCTTCCCAAGCTGGCCCAGAAGAAGAACATCGTGGCCATCGCCAACGTCTTCGGCCACACCTGGGAGGAGTACGAAGAGGTGATCCGGGTGCTGAACGAGGGCGAGGGCCTGGCCGCCTACGAGCTGAACGTCTCCTGCCCCAACACGCGGCGCGGCGGCATCCAGTTCGGCAGCGACCCGGTGCTGCTGCAGGAGGTGGTAGCGGCGGCCAAGAACGCGGCGCGGCGCCCGGTGATCGTCAAGCTCTCGCCCAACGTGACCAGCGTGCCGCTGATGGCGCGCGCCGCCGAGGATGCCGGCGCCGACGCCATCTCCCTGGTCAACACCTTCGTGGCCATGGCCATCGACGCGGAGACCCGCCGCCCCCGCATCTCCAACCTGACCGCGGGTCTCTCGGGGCCGGCCATCAAGCCCATCGCCCTGCGCATGGTGTATGAGGCGGCGCACGCGGTGGACATCCCCGTGATCGGCATGGGAGGGATCTCGACCGCGGAGGACGTGATCGAGTTCATGCTGGCGGGCGCGGCGGCGGTGCAGATCGGCACCGCCAGCTATTGGGACCCGTGCGCGACCGAGAAGATCGTGGACGCGCTGGGGCGCTGGTGCATCGAGCACCGCGTGGAGCGCATCACCGACCTGATCGGCGGCCTGCAGACGGGGCCGCCGCCAGCCTAGTCCCCCATCTTCATCGCGCCCGGCCGCACGCGCAGGAAAAGCTGGAATGAGACCGGGTTGGCGCCGTAGGCCGCGTCGAGCGGCGCGGGCTTGGAATAGAAGGTCACCGCGGCGCCCAGGCCCACCTGCAGCTTGCTGTCGTGCACCAGGTCGCGCACGCCGCCGAAGGTGTAGGCGGCGATGCGGAACGAAGGCGCGGGCGGCGGCGCCGAGGGGAACAGCTCGTCCTTGTCCACCAGTTCCAGCCGGGCGAAGGCGTAGTCCTTGTCGAGGAAATTGACCTCCGACTCCAGCAGGTAGCTGTTCTGGGTGGTCCGCGCCTGCAGTTTGCGGTTGCGCCCCCACACCAGCGAGGTGTCCCAGTGGCCGCGCGCCAGGGGCCGGTTGTAGGTGAGCGAGGCCGTCTGGCGGGCAAGGTCGGTGGGCTCGGCGGCCTCCGGCCGCACCAGGTGGCCGAAGCTGTACTGCGCCTCCCAGTTCTTGCCCGGGCGCGCCGAGGCCCGCACCGACCAGGAGTCCATGGGGGCGAAGTCGAAGTCGTAGCGGGCCTCATCGGGCTCGCGCCCGTTGAAGAGCGAGGCCTCGAGCTTGACCGGGCCCAGCACGAAGCCGCTGGTCACCACGCCGTAGCTGATGTGGGTGGAATCCTGCAGGTGGTGGCCGAGGGGCGCGGCGGGGATGTCGGCCGCGGAGGCGCGATGCAGGAAGGCCGCCGGGCCCAGCGCGGGCTCGCCCGCGGGCGCGCCGTAGAAATACCAGCTCACCTTCTCGCGGATGGGCACGGTGAAGAGCACGGACAACTCCCCGAAGAGGTCGTGGGGATGCTGGTGGTCGACCAGCGGCTGGCCGTGATAGCTCTCGCCCGTCTGGAAAAGTTCGGGGAAGCCGGGATGGGGCGCGGTAAGGGGCTCGGCGGAGAGCATCTGGCGGAACTCCACGGTGCCGCGGCCCAGCTTGTGGCGCTCCATGAACATGGCAAAGTCCATGGCCTGCGCCTTGCCCGCGCCCCGCGGCCCGCCCTGCTGGTTGTAGCCGGCCACCAGGTTGCCGTGGACCATGAAGCTCCAGCCAGCGCGCTCCAGCATCCACATGTTCTCCGGGGCGGACTGGGGCTGCCATGCGGTGCCGGAGGCGAATTCCAGGGCCTGGGACTCGCCTGGCATCCTCATGCCCGGCATAGGGCGGTGCTGGGGCCTCTGCTGCGCGGCGGCGGCCAGGGCCAGTGCGAAGACCAGGGGATAAGCCAGGATCCGCGCCACGGGCTCAACTGCCCAGGCGGGAGGTGATCTGGTCGGGGATGCGGTCGCGGATCTCCTGGGGCAGCTTCTCGTGGATGCGGCGGGCGCCCAGCTTGGCCGCGTCCACCATGACCAGGGGAGCCGGGGTGGCGATGGCCACGATCACCCACACCAGGATGGAGAAGCAGAAGCCGGCGAGGGCGGCCAGTTCCAGCAGCAGCGCGTGCTTGGGATCGAAGTAGTGGATGGCGCCGAAGGCCACCAGGAAGACGCCGGCGGAGAGGGTGGTGAGCACGATCAGGCCGATGTCGATGGTGCGGTGCAGGCGCTGGCGGGCGCGGCAGCGGGCGCACTCCGCGAAGTGCTGCTCATAGTCGCCGCGCATCTCCGGAGCGATCCCGGAGATGTCGTAGCGCCAGCCGGCCAGGATCTCGCCGACCACACGGTCCACGCACTGTTGGCTCATGACTACAGACGAATGGCGTCCAAGGGCTGCACTTGCGAGGCCAGCAGCAGCCGGTTGTGCAGCAGGCTGCGGCGCGGTCCCAGCGCCTTTTCGGCCGTCTCCCTGGCGATCTCGGGGTGATTGTTCTGCTCCGAGAGGTGGGCCAGGACGACGAAGGCAGCCCTTCCATCATAGTCGCTGGCGAAGAAATCCGCGAGGGCCTCGTTGGAGAGGTGGCCCACCCGGCTCATCACGCGCTGCTTGACCGCCCAAGGGTAGGGGCCGCCGCGCAGCATCTCCAGGTCGTGGTTGGACTCGACCATGAGCAGGTCGCAGCCGCGGATGTGCTCGCGCACGTTCGCGGGCAGGTAGCCGAGGTCGGTGACGATAGCCAGCTTCACCCCCTCGGCGGCGAAGGCGAAGCCCACCGGGTCGGCGGCGTCGTGGGGCAGGGTGAAGGGCGTGACCGTGATGTCGCCCACCGGGAAGCTGCGGCCGGCGGCGAAGACTTCCAGGCGGTCGAGCTTGCCGGCGCCGTTCAGATCGCGCACCTGGCGCGTCCAGGCGTCGTGGGTGGCGCCGGTCATGAATACGGGGGCCTGGGTGCGGCGCGCCAGCACGGGCAGGCCGGCCACGTGGTCGGAGTGCTCGTGGGAGATGAGGATGGCGGCGAGCGCGTGCGGGTCTTCCCCGGCGGCGTGCATGCGGCGCAGGGTCTCGCGGCAGGAGAGCCCGGCGTCCACCAGCAGGCGGGTGCGGGAGGTGGCGACGACGGTGCAGTTCCCTTTGCTGCCGCTGGCCAGCACCGTCAAACGAAACGCCATGCGGCTGAGCATAGCATGACTCTCGCCGCGGCGGGACCGCCCTCGACAACCTTCCGGGAGGGCACGGCTTCAGTCCCAACGAGATGCTTCGTGAGATTCCGAGACCGCGGCATTAGCCGTAACGGAATGCTTCGTGAGATTCCGGGAGGGCACGGCTTCAGCCGTGCCGCTAGGCCGCGTCCCCAGAGCCGGCTTTAGCCGCTGAGGTAAGGCGCTGGCGCCACGCCGGGCATGCCGAACTGTAAGGAAAGTCCTCAGGCGCGGCGCACCGCCCGGCCTCTACCGGGTTCTGCCGGATGTACTCCCGGTGGCGCTCGAAGTCCTGCTCGTCCCGGATGCGATGGTCTACAAAGCCGCGCTCCCAAACCTCCAGCTTGGCCGAGACTTCCTGGCCGATGCGATGGGAGGAGCCGCCCTTGATGAGCTGCATCGCCCGTTCCAGGGTCACGTCGGGCGCGGGAGTAAACAGCAGATGCGCGTGGTTGGGCATCACAACGAATTCGTGCAGTTCGAACTTGCCCGCGTCGCGGTAGTGAAAGAGAGTTTCCAGAAAGAGCAAAGCGAGGCGTTCGGATTGGAATATGGTTCGGCTTCCCCAGGTCTTGGCGGTGACGAAGTAGGCGCGCGAGGCGAGGTAAGTGCGATCCCGGGGCGGCTTGGACATGGCGCCCTTCAGCGGCTAAAGCCGTCTCCTTTATACGCCTTCTGGCGGCACGACTGAAGTCGTGCCCTCCCGGAAT
>DATIWW010000315.1:0-2839 GCA_035519175.1 Terriglobales bacterium | reverse complement strand
GGCCCTGCAAGAGGGCCATCGGCGCCTGCTCCCGGCCAGGGTGCGCGGATTTGCGGATCACGACGTTCCCGGCATCGTCCTGTCCGGCCTTCAACCCCAGGCGCGCGGCCTGCGCCAGGACGTAGCTGCGGGCAGCGGCCTCCTTGGTCGAGGCGCGGGGAATGGCCGCCAATGCGGCGAAGTGCTTCCATAGCGGTTTCGGTTCCAGGCCTTCCAGGGCAGGTATCATGACACGCTCCGTCGCACTATAGAGTGTACCGGCCATCGTATAGCGGATCGCGGAAAGAGCCGCACTCGACAAGGGATTCCTGCTGGTGCCGGGAGGGGGACTTGAACCCCCATGAGGGGTAAACCTCGGCGGATTTTGAGTCCGCTGCGTCTGCCAGTTCCGCCATCCCGGCCAGTCTCAGGCATCCACAGGTTAGCACAGCGCGGCGCCGGGGGGTCGGAGGGTCCGGCGCCACGATTCATCGCCCATCGATGTCGGCCGGTGGTGACCTGACGGCCTCCGCGTGCATCTGAAGGTAGGTAGGTCCATCCCGCCAGGCACCCCGCCGCCGGACCGCAAGGAACTGGTGCATCCCATGAATTCAACAGAACTGAAGACGACCGTTCCCCGGGCAGAGGTGGAGACTGTGCCCGCGCCGCGGTCCGGGCAGGGGGCGCGGGTGAGCCTGTGGGAGCTGCTGCGGCCGCACCTGGGGGCTCTGGCGCTGGGGCTGGTGGCGGTCCTGGGCGAAGGCCTGGCCAACCTGCTGGAGCCCTGGCCCTTGAAGCTCGTCTTCGACAGCGTGCTGCGCTCGCAGCCGCTGCACGGCCGGCTGGCGCGCTTCCTGCACGCCACCTTCGGGACCGACACCCTGGCCATCCTGGAGCTGGCCTGCGTGGCCGTGCTCGCCATCGCGGCCCTGGACGCCGCCTGCTCCTACGCCGAGAAGTATCTCACCACCAGCGTGGCGCAGTGGCTGACGCACGACCTGCGCCGCACCCTGTACTCCCACATCCAGCGCCTGTCGCTGGCCTACCACGACCAGAAGCGCACCGGCGACCTCATCAGCCGTGTGACCAGCGACATCGAAGCCATCCAGAGCTTCCTCAACTCCAGCCTGCTGGGAGCGCTGGTCAACGCCCTGACCCTGGCGGGCATGGTGGGCGTGATGTTCTACCTGAACTGGCGCTTCACCCTGATCGCGCTCTCGGTGGCGCCGTTCCTCTTCGTTGTGGTCTTTACCTACACCCGCCGCATCAAGAAGGCCGCGCGCGCCGTGCGCAAGAAGGAGGGCGAGATCGTCTCGGTCATTCAGGAGGTCTTCTCGTCCATGCGCGTGGTCAAAGCCTTCGCCCGCGAGGACTACGAGCTGCGCCGCCTGGAAGAGCAGAGCCTGGAAGGGGTGGAGATCGCGCTGCGTGCCCGCAGCCTGAAGGCCAAGCTGGCGCCCCTGGTGGACCTGATCGTGGCCGCCGGCACCTTCCTGGTGCTGTGGTTCGGGGCGCGCATGGTGCTGGCGGGCACACTCACGGCCGGCGCCCTCATCGTCTTCATCCTCTACCTGGCCAAGATGTACAAGCCCATGCAAGAGCTCTCCAAGATGACCGACGCCTGGTCCAAGGCGCAGGTCGGTTATGAGCGCATCCAGGAGGTGCTGGCCACCGACGGCCAGATCCAGGACCTGCCGGGGGCGCGGCGCGCCCGCAAGCTGGCGGGCAAGGTGGAGTTCGAGCGCGTGTGCTTCCACTACACGCCGCGCAGCCCGGTGCTCCGGGACGTGAGCCTCCGCATCGAGCCCGGGCAACTGGCGGCGCTGGTAGGACCGACGGGCGCGGGCAAAACCACCCTCATCAGCCTGATCCCGCGCTTCTACGATCCGGTCTCCGGAGTGGTGAAGGTGGACGGCTGCGACGTGCGCCGCTTCACCCAGAAGTCGCTGCGCCAGCAGATCAGCTTCGTGTTGCAGGAAACTCTGCTCTTTCACGCGCCGGTGTGGCAGAACATCGCCTACGGCAAGCCGGAGGCCAGCCGCGGCGAGATCCTGCGCGCCGCCGAGGCGGCCAACGCCGCCGAGTTCATCGAGCGCCTGCCGGAAGGCTACGACACCCTGGTGGGAGAGCGGGGACTCACGCTCTCGGGCGGGCAGCGACAGCGCGTGGCCATCGCACGCGCCCTCATCCGCAACACGCCCCTGCTGATCCTGGATGAGCCCTCCTCCGGGCTCGACGCCGCTTCCGAGCGGTTGGTGTTCGAAGCGCTCGACCGGCTGATGGAAGGCCGGACCAGCATCGTGATCGCGCATCGCCTCTCCACCATCCGCCGCGCCGACATCATCTTCGTGGTGGAGAACGGCTGCATCGTGGAACGTGGCCGGCATGACGAGCTAGTGCGGAGCGGGGGTCTCTACTCCCGCCTCCACGAACTGCAGTTCTGGGGCGAGGACGGGCTGGGCCAGGCGGCGAGCTGAGTGCGGCGCGGCCGCGTCCTCAGAGCTGCTCGAGTTCCGCGATGCGCCGCTCCACGATGCGGGAGAAAGCCTCCGCCTGCTCCGGCGAGTAGCCGCCGGCGCGGAAGGCGTCGCGGATCTGCTGCGGCGAGAGCTGCGCCAGCAGGTCGCCCATCCAGCGGGCGTGGGCGCGCGAGATGCGGCGGCCGATCCAGCGCATCTTCATCCGGTTGACGAAGTCGGGGAGAGCGAGGAACTCGATGGGGACGGGCGCCGCCGGGGTCCCGAAGTCCACGTACTCGTCGTCCATGTGGGTGATGAAGCGGGAGTCGGCGTAGGAATGCAAGTTGCCTTTGGACCGCTTCTGCGTCCAACTGAGGCCGTTGGTGCCGAAGCTGGCGCCC
>DATIWW010000314.1:0-4841 GCA_035519175.1 Terriglobales bacterium | reverse complement strand
TCTTCCACACCGCCACCATCTACCTCGAGGACCTGAATGACGCGGAGCAGGCGCGTGCCACCTTCGCCGAGTTCCTGAAGCTCTATCCGGAGAACCCCCGGGCAGGTGAGGCCCGCGAAGCCATCGCTCAGGTCGATGGCGCGGCCGCCGACAAAGAAAAGAGCAAGAAGAACAAGCAGGCGGTGGCCGCCAAGGAAACTCCGCGCCCGGAGCCTACCCCGGCGGCCGGCGCCCCTGCCCCGGCGGCCGCCGCCAGGCCGCTGCAGGTGAGCGGGGTGCGTTACTGGTCCACCCCCGACTACACCCGCGTGGTCCTCGACCTGGAAGGCGAAGTACAGTACGAGGCCGGGCGGGTGCCGCGTCCCGACCGCATCTTCTTCGACCTGCACGGCAGCAAGCTCGCCCCCGGACTGGCGGGCAAGAGTTTCGAGGTAGGAGACGGCTTCCTGAAGAAGATCCGCGTCGCCCAGTACCAGCCGGACATGGCGCGGGTGGTGCTGGAGGTGGACGACGTCTCCGAGTACTCCGCGTTCCTGCTACCCAACCCGGAGCGGCTGATCATCGACCTGCACGGGCGCAAGCCCACGCGGGAGCTGGCCAGCGCCCCGCCGCCGGCGCCCCTGCCGCGCCGCCCGGCCGAGGTGGCCGCGAAGAGCGCGCCTCCGGAACCCAAGAGCCCGCCCCCCGGCGCCGCCCGGACGGAGTCCCGTCCTGCGGCAGCCGCCCCCGCTCCCGCGGCCGCCGCCGCGGAGAAGAGTCCGCCCAAGCCGGCGGAGAACAAGGGTACGGAAGCGAAGGAAGCGGAGGTCAGGGGCCCGAAGGAGCCCGCCAGCAAGTCCAGCGCCCCGGCCGCCAGGTCGCGCGAGGCCCAGCCCACCGCCGACGGCGATCGCTCCCTCACCCGCGTCCTGGGTCTGAAGATCGGCCGCATCGTGGTGGATGCGGGCCACGGCGGCCACGACACCGGGACCATCGGTCCCGGCGGCCTGGAAGAGAAAGACCTGGTGCTGGACGTCGCCCTGCGCCTGGGCAAGCTGCTGGAGAAGCGCCTGGGGGCCGACGTCACCTACACCCGAGACGACGACACCTTCATCCCCCTGGAAGAGCGCACGGCCATCGCCAACCAGGCGCAGGCGGACCTGTTCATCTCCATCCACGCCAATTCCAGCCGGGACCCCGGGGCCCGCGGGGTCGAGACCTACTATCTGAATTTCACCTCCTCGAAGGACGCGCTGGAGGTGGCCGCCCGCGAGAACGCGGCCTCCGAGCAGTCCATCCACGAGCTGCAGGACCTGGTGAAGAAGATCGCGCTCAAGGACAAGATCGAGGAGTCGCGCGAGTTCGCCGGAGATGTGAACTGGGGGATGCACACCGGGATGTCGTCGAAGGGTGCCGCCGTCCGCGACCGTGGCGTCAAGAAGGCCCCCTTCGTGGTGCTCATCGGCGCCAACATGCCCTCGGTGCTGGCGGAGATCTCCTTCCTCAGCAACCCCAAGGACGAGCAGAAGCTCAAGACCCCGGAGTATCGCCAGAAGATCGCCGAGGCCCTCTACAAGGGCATCGCCCGCTATGCCAACGGCCTGAGCGGGATCAAGGTGGCCGCCAAGGCGCCCAAGGAAGACGGACCGTAGGGGCCGTAGTTCGTCGCCAGGAGTTAGTGGTTAGCAGGATCCTCCACCCCGAAGCATCCCAGTCACTCCTAACTACAAGCTCCTAACTCCTGTTCCTGGCTGGAACCTTTCCTTTCGCGGCGGTAGTCTAATAGAAGGGAATGGCATGCCCTCCATGCGGTGCATCATGATCCTCCTCGCGGCGGTCTTGCTGCTCGCCGTGCCCTTGGCGGCCGCGCCGGCGCCACCGGCGGCGCCCCTGCTGCCGGGGGAGTTTGCCGGCTGGCAGAAGGCGCCCGGGGGACGCACCGGCACCGACCCGGCGTCCGCCGATCCCGCCTACGCCGCCCTGCTCAAGGAATACGGCTTCACCGACTTCGAGGAAGCCACCTACACCCAGCCGGGCCGCACCATCCAGGTGAAGGCGGCGCGCTTCACCGACGCCAGCGGCGCCCTGGGGGCGTTCTTCTTCTATCGCGAGCCTCGCATGGTGGAGGAGAAGATCGGCACCATGGCGGGCTCGGCGGGGCTGCACGCGCTCTTCCTGCAGGCCAACATCGTGGTGGACGTCCGCCTGGACAAGGTGACGGCCATGTCGGCGGCCTCGCTGCGCGAGCTGGCCAAGCTCCTGCCCGCTCCTGGACGCCGCTCCGCCACCCTCCCCATCCTGCCTCTCTACCTGCCGATGCAGGGATACGTCCGCAACTCCGCGCGCTACATCGAAGGCCCGGAGGCGCTGGCCCAGGCGCAGTCGCGGCTGCCCGCCCAACTGGTGGACTTCGGGCGCAGCGCCGAGGCGGTGAGCGGCAACTACACCACCTCTGCGGGTACGGCCACACTCACCGTGATCCAGTACCCCACGCCGCAGATCGCCGGCGACCGCCTGCGTGCCATCCAGGCTTTTGCGGCGGGCGGCGACCGTCCTCCGGGCGACACCTTCGTGGCACGCCGCAGCGGGCCGCTGGTGGCGGTGGTCGCCGGCCCCAGTTCGCCCAGCGAAGCGCGCTCCCTGCTGGAGTCGGTGAACTACGATGCCGACGTCACCTGGAACGAGCCCACCTACCTGGGGCCCAAGGACAGCGTCACCAATCTGGTCATCAACATCATCTATCTGGTCGCGCTGCTCTTCCTGTTCATGCTGGTGGTGGGCCTCGCCTTCGGAGGGCTGCGCGTGCTCATCAAGCGGCTCTACCCCGACCGCTTCTTCGACCGCAGCGAGGACGTGGAGATCATCCGCCTGAACCTGCGCTAGGGCATCCCGTAACTCTAGTCCGTTCATGGACTTGGAGACGGTACCGCGGGAAGCACTGGGGTTTGGCCAGGTTTCGCTGTGAAAATCGGTGACTTGTGTAAGTAATTGAAAACAAAAGCATTTATCTAGGAAAAATTCCTTGACACCCCCTCTTTCCGGCTCATAAGATTTCGCCAGAAAGTTTTGACGGTCGCCTGAAAACCTCCGTTGGAACTATTCTCCCTTGAAGAGACGGTCGCCCCTGCCAGGGCGGCCGTTTCGTTTTGTATGCGGACGATCCTGATCTCAGCGGCGCTGCTCCTGTTGCTTGCCTGCGTGCCGGCGTGGGCGCAGTGGCAGCCGCAGGAGAGTCACTCGAAGGAGTCGCTGCGCGGCGTGAGCGTCGTCAGCGCCAAGGAAGTCTGGGCCAGCGGCACGCACGGCACCTACCTGGTGACCACCGACGGCGGCCTGCACTGGACCGCGGCGCGGGTTCCGGGCGCGGAGGCACTCGACTTCCGCGACGTGGAAGCGTTCGGGGACACCGCCTACCTGCTGGCGGCGGGGCCGGGCGAGCAGTCGCGCATCTACAAGACCCGCGACCGCGGCGCCCACTGGGAATTGCAGTTCACCGACCATGAGCCCAAGGGATTCCTTGACTGCATGTCCTTCTGGGACAAGCAGCACGGCATCGCGGTGGGTGATCCGGTGGGCGGGCGCTTCCAGCTGCTTCGCACCTCCAACGGCGGCAGGAGCTGGCAGCCGCTGGCGCAGCCGCCGGCCGCGCTCCAAGGCGAGGCCTTGTTCGCCGCCAGCGGCACCTGCATCGCCACCCAGGGCGCGAAGAACGTGTGGTTCGCGACCGGGGGCGCGGCGGCGCGCGTCTTCCGCTCTCGCGACCGCGGCCTCTCCTGGCAGGCGGCGGAGACTCCCATCGTGCACGGCAGTGCTTCCTCGGGGATCTTCTCCGTGGCCTTCCGCGACGCGCGTCACGGCGTGATCGCCGGCGGCGACTACCAGCACCCCGAACAGGGCGGCGCCAACCTGGCGCTCACCCAGGACGGCGGCGCCAGCTGGCGGCTGGCCGGCGTGGCCCCACAGAAGTACTTCTCCGCCATCGTCTACCTGCTGGAAGACGGAGGGCTGGCAGTGGTAGGCTCCTCGGCAACCGCGTTTTCCGAGGACAACCTGAAGAGCTGGGTGTTCCTGCTGCCGGACGGCTTCAACGCCCTCGCCTCCCGGCCGTCCCTGGGCGTCGGTTGGGCCGTCGGTCCCAACGGCAGGATCGCCAAAGCGCGATTCGGCCCCTGCGGCGCTCCCTGCCGGCAACGGGCGGCGCAGGAGCAGGAGGAAAACCGATGACCAGGCCAGCCGCGAAGCGGCGGCCCTTGGGACTCATGAAGCGCCACGTGCTCCTCTACGGGTTGATCGGCGGGATCCTGATCGCCGGGCTGAAGTGGGCCGAGTACCGCTTCCTGGTGATCGACCCTTCCCTCGAGATCTACGGCGGACTGATCGCGGCGACCTTCGCCGCTCTGGGGATCTGGCTCGGCCTCAGGCTGACCAGGACCCGCCAGGAGATCGCCGTGAAGGAGGGCCGGGGCGCGGCGGAGGAACCCTTCATCCCGGACGAGAGCAAGCGGGAGGACCTCGGCATCACGCGCCGCGAGCTGGAGATCCTCGAACTCATCGCCCAAGGCATGAGCAACCGCGAGATCGCCGAGAAGCTCTATGTGAGCGAGAACACGGTCAAGACCCATTCCAGCCGCGTTTTCGACAAGTTAGGGGCCCGGCGGCGGACCCAGGCGGTGCAACGGGGCAAGGGATTCGGTCTGCTCCCGTGAAGCTCCCCCTCGAAGGAATGATCCTTCTCGCTTCGCCGCCAAAATCACCCGAAAGAATGACGACAAAGACCCCGCCTGCCGCGGTACGGTGCGGGCGAAGCGGCGTTTGCACGCACAGGAGGCACGTATGAGAAAGACTGTTCTCACTTTCGGGTT
>DATIWW010000313.1:0-3975 GCA_035519175.1 Terriglobales bacterium | reverse complement strand
GAGCACAAGCTGGCCGAGCCCAACATCTACGACCAGGGCATGATCAAGAGCGACCTGGAAGAATTGCGCATGCCCAACGCGCACCTGCAGCCGGAGCAGATCCGGGCGCTGGTGACCTTCCTGCTGGGCAGCCAGGACACTTCCCTGCCCGACAGCTACCTGTACAAGCCGGGGGACGCCCGGCGCGACATCCAGGAAGGCTGGTGGATCGTCCGCAAGTACAACTGCATGGCCTGCCACCAGATCCTGCCGGGGCAGGCGACGGTGCTGGAGACCCTGCCCCAGTACCAGGGGGCGCACGAGAACCTGCCGCCCAAGCTGCTGACCGAGGGGGCGCGCGTCGATCCCGAGTGGCTGCTGAAGTTCCTGTCGAACCCTTCGCTGACCGAGGGCGACACCAACCGCAACGGGGTGCGGCCGTACCTGGCGGTGCGCATGCCCACCTTCAACTTCTCGCCCAACGAGCTGCGCAAGCTGGTGCGCTTCTTCCAGGCGCTCTCGCAGCAGCCGCAGCCCTACATCCCGCAGCCGCAGGTGCCGCTGACCTCGCGGGAGACGGAGATGGCGCGCAGCCTGTTCTCCAGCCCGGGGGCGCCCTGCCTGAAGTGCCACGCCACCGGCGACGCCGGGCACGACGCGCACGCCACCGCCCCCAACTTCCTGCTGGCCAAGGAGCGTTTGAAGCCGGGGTGGGCGGAGCGCTGGATCCTCGATCCGCAGAGCATCAGCCCGGGGACCTCGATGCCCTCGGGGCTGTTCCGCCAGGACCACGGGCACTGGGTCTTCAACGGGCCTACGCCGCCGTCGTTCCAGGGCTACGAGCAGGACCAGACCAAGCTGCTGGTGCGCTACATCTTCCAGCTCACGGCGGAGGAGCAGCGGCGGGTGTCGAGCCAGATGCCGCGCGGGCCCGCCAAGAGCAGTCGCGGCCTCACCCCAGGCCTGGGCCGGGCGACGGGCAGCGCCGGTTCGCGGTAAGATGGATTGTTTGTCCGGGCACTCCGAAATCTACAGGAAAGGTATAGGCACGCCATGAATAGGAAATGGATCGCTCTGTTCACGCTGCTGGGGCTGCTGCTGCTGCTGGCCGCGGGCTGCGGCAAGAAGGAAGAGACCTCGAGCGAAGAGGCGGCGAAGCCGGCAGAGACCGCCGCTCCCGCGGGGACGCCGGTGGACGCCGCCACCGTGGCCACGGTGAGCGGCACGGTGAGCTTCGCCGGCACCGCGCCCGCGCCCAAGAAGATCGACATGAGCCAGGACCCCATGTGCAAGGGGACGAACGAGACCCAGAACCTGGTGGTGGCGAACGGCAAGCTGGCCAACGTCTTCGTGTACGTGAAGACGGGCGCGGAGAAGTACAGCTTCCCCACCCCCACCGAGCATGCCAAGCTGGACCAGCAGGGCTGCAAGTACACGCCGCACGTGCTGGGGGTGATGGCGGGGCAGCCCATCGACATCATCAACAGCGACAACACCACCCACAACATCCATCCCACCCCCAAGGACAACCGGGAGTGGAACAAGTCGCAGCCGCCGCAGAGCGCCCCCATCAGCGACAGCTTCGCGCGCGAGGAGATCATGCTGCCGGTGAAGTGCAACCAGCACCCGTGGATGAAGATGTACATCAACGTGGTGAAGACGCCGCTGTACGCGGTGACCGGGCCGGACGGCAAGTTCGAGATCAAGGGCCTGCCCCCGGGGACCTACACCATCGCGGCGGTACAGGAGGGGCTGGGCGAGCAGACCACGCAGGTGACGGTGGGGCCGAAGGAAGCCAAGACCGGCGTGGACTTCAGCTTCAAGGCAGGCGGGCAGTAGCTCTTTTGCTAGAATGTCCCACGCGGATGTGAGCCGCGACCGCGGCTCACATCCGTCCATTTGGGGCTAGGGAAGCAAGCCCCTCAGGGGAATGGCAGCGCAGGAGCCGGGCTCTGACTTCGTCGGCGACACTTTATCACCGGGGCTACCACGCCTTCACCGTGTTCACGGCGGGCTGCACCTTCCTGCTGCTGATCGCGGGGGCGCTGGTCACCTCCAATGACGCCGGCCTCTCCGTCCCCGACTGGCCCACCTCCTTCGGCAGCTTCCGCATGCCCCCCATGGTGGGCGGGGTGAAGTTCGAGCACGGCCACCGCATGGTGGCGGGCTTCGTGGTCCTCCTCTCTTTGATCCTGACGGTCTGGACCTTCTTCGCCGATCGCCGCCCCTGGATGCGCAAGCTGCTGGTGGCGGCCATGGCGACGGTGCTGGCGCAGGCGGTGCTGGGCGGGATCACGGTGCTCTTCTACCTGCCGCCCTGGATCTCGACCGCGCATGCCACCCTGGCGCAGACCTTCTTCTGCCTGCTGGTGGCGGCGGCGCTGGGCAGCGGGCGGCAGTGGATGGAGGGCGGGCCGCGGCAGATCATGGACGGCCGCCGGCCGCGCCTCACCACGCTGACCGTGGTGACGGCGGGCGCCGTGTACCTGCAGCTCATCCTGGGAGCGGCCTTCCGCCACTCCGCCATCAAGCTGCTGCCCCACCTGATCGGGGCGGGCGTGGTTTCGGCGCTCATCCTGTGGACGGTGACGCGGGTGCTCACCGACTACGGGCGCATCCCGGCGCTGCGGCGCCCGGCGGCGGCGCTGCTGGGCATCCTGCTGGTGCAACTGGGGCTGGGCTTCGGTTCCTTCCTCACCAAGGTGGACTGGGGCAAGGACGCGCCCCAGCCCCTGCTCAGCATGGTGGCGACCACGGTGGCGCACGTGGCGGTGGGCGCGCTGCTGCTGGCCACCAGCGTGGTGCTGGCCATGCAGGCGCGACGGCACCTGGCGTCGGCGGCCGATCCGCTCCCCAGGGCAGCTTCGCAGAAGGCGGTGACGGCATGAGCACGCTGAGCCAGCCTCTGCCTTCGTCCGGCGCCCTGGCGCTGCGGGTGCGCGACTACGCCGAACTCTTCAAGGCGCGGGTGACCTCGCTGATCGTGATGACGGCGTGGTGCGGTTTCTACGCGGCGGCGCTCAAGAGCGGCGCCTCTTCCCTCTCCTGGACGCTGGTGCACGCGCTGCTGGGGATCGGGCTGGCCAGCGGAGGCACGGCGGCGCTGAACGAGGTCATGGAACAGGAGGCGGACGCGGTGATGCGGAGGACGCAGCACCGTCCCCTGCCCGCCAAGCGCATGAGCAGGGCGCGCGGCCTCGTGCTGGCGCTGGCCGGGCTGCTGGGCGGCGTGGTCTATCTCTGGCTGGCCAGCAACGCGCTGACCGCGCTGCTGACCCTGGCGACTTCCATCTTCTACCTGGCGGTGTACACGCCGCTGAAGAAGGTGCATCCCATCTGCACCTTCGTGGGCGCCTTCCCCGGAGCCATGCCGCCGCTGCTGGGCTGGGTGGCGCTGCGCGGGCGGGTGGAGTGGGAGGCGGTGGCGCTGTTCGCCATCGTCGTCTTCTGGCAGTTCCCGCACTTCCATTCGATCGCCTGGCTGTACCGCGAGGACTACGAGCGCGCCTCCATCCGCATGCTGCCGGTGGTGGAGCGCGACGGGCGCTCGACCGCGCGCGCGGTAGTGGTGTACTCGCTGCTGCTGCTTCCGGTGAGCCTGCTGCCGGCGTGGATGGGGATGGCGGGCGCGCCGTACCTGGTGGGCGCGGCGCTGCTGGGCGGAGCGCTGCTGTGGTTCGGAGTGCGGCTGGCGCGGCTGGGCCAGACGCCGGCGGAGCCCGCCTCCAAGCAGCGGGCGCGCCACCTGCTGCAGGCCACCGTCTTCTACCTGCCGCTGCTGTTCGCGCTGCTGATGCTGGACGGCCTGCGGCTCAAGTGACCCCGACCAGCCCAGCCCGCAGCTTCCCGCCTGCCGCCTCGGAGACGGGGCGGATGTCCACCGCCGTCATCTCGGTGGAGGAGGTGCGGCACCGCTACGGCGAGCGGGTGGCGCTGGACGGCGTCTCCTTCCAGGTGCAGCCGGCGGAGATCTTCGGGCTGCTGGGCCCGAACGGC
>DATIWW010000312.1:0-2409 GCA_035519175.1 Terriglobales bacterium | reverse complement strand
ACGAGCGCGAGTTCGTGGGCCAGACCTTGAATGCCACCGGGCTGCTGAGCGGGCTCGATCACGCCACTCCCGCCGACCCGCTCCAAGGCGACTTCCAGACCGCCACCGGCGGCAGCTTCCACAGCGACGGAAGAGTGCTGGTCCTCGTCCTCAAGTAGGGCGCTCGCGCCGGCCCCGGCGATCCCGCGACTCCCGCCCCGGGCATCGCATCTACAATAGAGAAGGAAGGTTCGGCATATGCAACTCACCATCTCCAACGAGGAATGCAGCCTGCTGGCCAGCATCCTCACCACCTACCGCGCCAATCTGCGCGCGGAGATCTACCGCACCGAAGGCACCGACTTCAAGAAGCTGCTCAAGCGGGAAGAGGAACTGCTGGACCGCCTGCTGAACGAACTGCAGGCGCAGGTTCCGGCGTGAAAGAGCAGGCGGCTTCAGCCTTCCAGGAAGCGGGCGCGCTCCTCGGGCGCGGGCAGCGGACAGCTTTCGTGACGCCCGAAGAAGCGGTAGCGGTGGCGGGCGACAAGGTCGTACAGCGCGTCGCGCAGCCGCCGGGGCAGCCAGCGGAAGAGCGCCGCCGGGAGGGAGAAGCCGGGCAGCCGGCGCGCGAGGAAGACGACCGCCTCCGAGCGCGCCAGCAGGCGCTCGCCGGGAGCGCCGGGGTCGAGCACCAGGTAGAAGGTGCCGGGATCGGAGGAGCCGGCGGCGGGCAGCGTGATGCCGTGCCGCGACAGGATGGCTTGCCCGGTCGCCCCCTGCAACGGCGCGAAGCGGAAGACGCCGTCGCGGTCGCGGCGCAGGGTGCGGCGCACCATGGCGTTGCAGAAGCCGCAGAGGCCGTCGTAGAGCACGATGGGATGGCCCTCCGACCCCTGCCCTTCCCCGGCCCTTTCCAACGCCGCGCTGCATGCCGGGCGACGCCCCCAGCGTAGTTCCGCAAACCATCCCAGCAACCCCAGCAGGACGAAGCCGACGCCGTTGGCGATGCCGTGGAAGCGCGCCATCATCGGGATCTCCAGCAGGCCGGGGCGAGCATACTCGGCGACGGCGTAAGCCAGGGCCAGCGCCATACCCAACACAAAGCTCGCGGAGGCAAGAATGAGCAGAGCGCGGGCAGCACGGTGCTCGAAGTCGCCGGCGCGGGCCAGCCACTCCAGCGCGAAGACCAGGCCACAAGCGGCCAGAAGAAGCGCGGCCACCACCTTCAGCAAGGACGAGAGGACGAATCCCGCCGCCAGCAGGTAAGGCACGAAGACCAGTCCGGCCACGGTCCACCACAGAGCCTGCCCGCCTTGGACGCGGAAGCGGCGCAGGGTCAGGCCGGCGAGCAGCGCGCCCGCAAACCCGATGTAGTGGAAGTGCAGTCCGGTGAGCAGCACGATGGGCTCGCGAAAGCCCATGGGAGCGATGCCGGCACGCGAGGCTACGAACCAGCCCGCCGCCACCGCCAGGTCCAGTCGGGCGAGGTTGAAGGCGAGGGCGTCCAGGCTCTTCCACCCGCCGCGCGTCAAGCCGACGAGTCCCGCCAGCGCTATCAAGCCGCATATCAGAGCCCAGCCTGCGGCCAACGCAGCGGCGCCATAGCCAGCCGGAAACCAAAACGTGGCGACAGCGCAGGCTGCGCCCAGGGGCTGCAGCCAGGCAGCCAGGCGCTCGGCGGGCAGCCGGGAATTGACTGCCGCGAGCAGCTCCATCCCCAGCGGAACCGCCACCAGCGGCGCCAGCAGGAACAGGGTCTCGAGGATGCCCAGGGGCGCGCGCTGTAGGAGGGCCGCAGCCGCCAGAGCGACCCAGGCGATCCCGCCGAGGGCGGCGCTGGTCGAGGCGAAGGTGCGCAGGTTTCGCATACCTATCCTTTCATGCCAGTACGCCCGCGGCGGCGGCGCCGAAGATGCCGACCAGCGCGCAGAGCCCGGCGAGATACAGGAAGTCGAGGACGCGGTTCTGGCGGCGTACGCCGGCGTCGTAATAGAAGATCTGGAGCACCATGCGCAGGCCCCAGAAGAGCGCCAGGAAGCCGCTCAGGAAGCGGCCCAGCGGCGTCGCTCCCGCCAGCTCGCGGGGAAAGAGGAAGCAGAGCGCGCCGAAGAGCGCAACCGTGAGCACGATGTAGACCCAGTGCACGACGAAGACCTGGCGCAGGAAGCGCGGCAGGGGGGCGATGCCCTCGCGCACGCGCAGCTTCGCGGGCAGCGCGAAGTTGGCCAGCACGATGCCGGCGTGGATGGCGCCCGCCAGCCACAACCACCCACGCGGATCCTTCAGCCACTCCATGAGTCCCTCCAGACCTCGTCCTGCCTGGGAGCAAGGGCGGGCGCGGGCGGCTTGCGCGCGTGGGGGCGCTCGCGCGGCGGTTCGCGCGGAATGAAGCGCCCGATGGTCCAGCCCAGCAAGAGCACCGAGAGCACC
>DATIWW010000311.1:0-3117 GCA_035519175.1 Terriglobales bacterium | reverse complement strand
CAGAGGCCGTAGAGGGCGTGGTAAAGGATGGGCATCCAGATGAAGAGGCACTCGATCCAGGTGACGAAGGGCAGTCCGGTGAGGAACTTGACGGTGTCGTTGTAGGCGGCGGGACCGTTCTGGGCGAAGGCGTTGGAGAAGAAGTGCTCCATCAGGAAGGCGCCGATGGGAACGATGCCGCTGAGGGAGTGCAGGCGGCGAAGGACGAAGGAATACCCCTGGCCCGCGCGCAGGGGGGCCACTCCCGGACGCACCGCAGGGGACGACACTTCCGAAGAAGGACCCGCCGAAGTAGCCATGAAGACGGCGCTCCTGAATCGCAGCGAACACCCAACTCCAATCCTGCATTATCGTCCGGCGGCGAAGAGGCGGTCAAGAACGCGCTGCGGCGGGGTCACTGACGGGCGGAGCGCTTTTCGTTACAATCCCTTGGGTGTGGGGGGGGCCGTCCATGCGCAAACACGTTGCAGCCCTGGGTCTCATTCTCTTGCTGGCGAACGTGGCTGCCGGCTGGCAAGGGCCGGCGGCCAGCAAGGTCCCGCCCGAGGCGCAGCAGCACGTAGAGAGCGGCAATGCGCTCTACGACCAGGGCAAGTACCTAGAGTCCAAAGCGGAATACGAGCAGGCCATCGCCCTTGCCCCGGACTGGTACGACGGCTACTACGAGCTGGGGCTGGCCTATTGGGCCATGAAGCAGCTGCCCGAGGCGGAAAAGCAGATGCGGCTGGCCATCGCGCGCCAGCCCGACTGCTGGCTGTGCCTCACCGGGCTGGGAAACGTCCTCGACGACGCCGGCCGCCGGGAGGAAGCAGTGGGCTACTTCCGGCAGGCCATCGCGGTGGCGCCGGCGGTGGGCCAGCCGCACTACAACCTCGCCCTCACCGAGATCCGCATGGAGCGCCTCGACGACGCCATCGCCGAGCTGAAAGGGGCGGAGAGCGTGGACCCCAAGTACGCTTCCCCCTACTTCCTTCTGGGGCGGATCTACTATCTGCAGCAGAAGCTCTACCTGGCCGACGAGCAACTGACACAGGCCACCAAGCTCGAGACCAAGGGCGACCGCTACGACCAGGCCAAGGAACTGATCGACGTGCACATCGCGGTGGACAAAAACCTGGGGGAGAATGAAGGAGCGATCCACCTGGCTTATTGCATGAGCCGCGCGGCCGCCATGAGCGCGGACGAGTACCACAAGCGCTTTCCCGGAGCGGAGACCTACGTGGACAACCTCGACGAGGAGGTCTACGTCCTGGGCGGCTTCATCGCGATCGTCGACGAGCTCAGCGAGGGCGGCAAGAGGCTCGACCCCACCTTCGGCTTCCTGGTGGCCGTCAAGAAGGCGGGCTACCTGGCGCCCTACATCCTGCTGAGCGGCGGCGAGCGCTTCGCCGGCGAGCGCAAGCAATTCGAAGCCAAGAACCCGGGCAAGATCGAGGAGTTCCAGCAGTGGGCCGCGAAGAACAAGGTCGCTGTCGCCCCCCTGCACCCGCGCTGCGAAGTGCGCTGGATGGGACAGGCCTGGTAGCGGCCGGCCGGCGTGGGTTTGTGCGGAGGCGGGCGGCGGATATAATGGCACGCACTCATTCACCCTGCAGTCTGCCCAGCGAGGAGCGCGGATATGGCCACACCGGTAATGGCGTTTGCCAGCATCTCCAATGAATGCGAGGCCGAAGGGCTGAGCCCCAAGAACGGGGAGCGTATCGGCCACGAGTTGGCCAAGGTGTTCTCGGTGCATCCCGAGGAGGTCGCCATCCTGAGGGTATCGGGCCAGAACCTGGGCTTCGTCTATCCGGCGCGGCTGGGGCAGGTGGGCAGCATCCCCCTGAACACCAGCAACTCGGTGGCGGCGCGCACCGCCACCACCAAGCGGTCCGAGGTGATCAACAACTTCGCCCAGACCAAGCACGCCAGCGTCTTCGAGGCCGTGGACCTGGGCGACAAGCCCAAGGCCGTCCCGGGCCAGAAGATGGAAAAGCACATGCACGTCATCCAGAAGCTGATGTCGGTGCCGGTGACGGGGCCGGCCGGGGTCCTGGGGGTGATCCAGGTCTCGCGCAAGGGGGAGTCGGCGCCGGCCGCCGGTCCTGACTTCACTCCGCTGGACATGCAGAAGCTGACCGCCATCGCGGGCGCGCTGGCGAAGTGCTTCAAGTAGCCGTCAGCACTCAGCCGTCAGCCCTCGGGCAGACCGGAGAACCTGATGGCTGAAGGCTGACGGCTATCTTCCCTCGTACCACTCCAGAAACTTCCGGAAAGCGGCGCCACGGTGGGAGTGCTGTGCCTTCTCCTCCGGCGGAAGCTCGGCGAAGCTCTTGCCCAGGGCGGGAAGCAAGAAGAGGGGATCGTAGCCGAAGCCACCAGAACCGCGGGGGGCAGTGAGGATGCGGCCTTCGGCCTGGCCCCGGAAGGTGGCGAGGGTGCGGCCATCGCGGGCGGCGGCGAGGACGCAGACGAAGCGGGCGGTGCGGCGCTCGCCGGCGATGCCCTGCAGCTCGCGCAGCAGGCGGGCGTTGTTGGCGGCGTCGGAGGAGTTGGCGCGCAGGCCCCCCTCCAGGGAGGCGTAGAGCGCCGAGTCGACGCCGGGAGCGCCGCCCAGGGCATCCACTTCCAAACCCGAGTCGTCGGCCAGGAGCAGCTCGCCCGGCAGCAGGCGGCTGTAGTGTTCCGCCTTCTTGCGGGCGTTGGCCTCGAAGGTGGCGCCGTCCTCCACCACGGCCTGCGCCAGGAGCGAGTCCGGCAGGCCGCGGACCCCCAGGGCGTGGGGCGCGGCGGCGCCGGCGAAGTCGCGCAGCTTGCCGGGATTGGAGGTGGCGATGAGGACGTGGGGCATGGCGTCGGCTAGGGCACGTCGTAGACGGCCTGCACCATGTCGTCCTCGGGCTGGGGCAGGATGCGGAAGCCGAGGCGCGTGCTGACCGCCTGCATCTCCAGGTTCTCGGCCAGCATGTTCGCGGAGATACGGCGGATGCCCTCGTTGCGGGCGATCTCGAGCAGGCGGCGGAGCAATTCGGTGCCCAAGCCGCGGCGCTGGTACTGGTCGCTGATGAGCACGGCCACCTCGGCCTCGTTGGAGGCGTGCAGCCGGGAGACGCGGCCCACCGCGATGATCTCCTGGGC
>DATIWW010000310.1:0-4414 GCA_035519175.1 Terriglobales bacterium | reverse complement strand
TGATGTTCCAGGTGCATCACACCCTCACCGAGGAGGACATGCGCGACACGGTGCGGGCGGTGACCAAGGTCCTGAAAGCCGCCACTCGGGCGCCGGGGCCCGATTGACACCTTCCCGGAGTCATACTCTGGTAACCTGGGCCGCCTTGACAGCCCTTCCCTGCCAATACGATACTTTCAGTGCGCCCCCCCTTCCCCGGCAGATGACTGCCTCATTGAGCCCAGACTAAGGACGAAGAATGCCTTCTAATCTGCGCCGCTCCTTCCCGTATGGACTGCTGTTCTCGGTCCTGTTCGCGTCGATGATCGCTCTGGGCCAAGCGCCGGTGCGCTCGCCCAAGGCCTCGCAACCCGCCAACGCGGAGGAAGAGGAGCGGGACAACCCCGCGGCCCGCCAGGCCTGGTTCCTGCGTGGCCGCATCGTGCCCGGCAAGAATGCGGCCGCGTTGCTGCATCGTGCCTTCCAGCAGAAGATCGCGCTGCGCAAGGCCCAACAGCAGGCCCGGCAGCAAGCCGCGCCGGCGGGCCGCCCCGGGCTGGCGGGAGGTCCCCTGCCTATGGGGCAGGGCATCGGCCCTGCCTGGACCAACCTCGGTCCTGCCCCCATCACCGGCAGCATCGACGGGACGACCAACTTCAGCTTCAGCGGCGGTCATGAGGGCAACTTCAGCGGACGCGTCCAGGCGGTGGTGGTCGATCCCAACGACAGCACCGGCAACACCGTCTACGTGGGCAGCGCCTACGGCGGGGTGTGGAAGACGACGAACGGAAAAGCCTCTCCCGCCTCGAGCGTGACCTGGACCTCGCTCTTCGACACCGATCCCGCTGCCGCCACCTTGTCGGTGGGCGCGGTCACGGTGCTGCCGTGCAGCGGGGCCTGCGGCGCCCACGGACCCATCGTCCTGGTGGGCACAGGCGAGCCCGACAACGCCATCGATTCCTACTACGGGCAGGGCATCCTGCGCTTCGATCCCGTGGCCAACGCCTGGAGCCTGATCTCCTCGGCCGACGGCGGCACCCACCAGTTCCAAGGCATGGGCTTCAGCAAGATCGCCTTCAATACCTCCAACCCCGCGTTGGTGGTGGCAGCCACGGGCGCTACCTTCTTTCCCTCCAACACGCTGAATTTCATGAAGGGGCTCTACTTCTCCAGCGACAGCGGAGCGACTTGGAGCCTGGCCACCATCAAGGACGGCGCCACTCAGATCTGCACTCCCGCCCTGGGCGCGCCCCAGGGCTGCTCGGTCAGCGACGTGGTCTATGACGCGACCAACAGCACCTTCTATGCCGCCATCCGCTTCCACGGCTTCTATTCTTCCACCGACAACGGCCACAACTGGACGCGGCTGACCGTGCAGCCGGGCAGCTCCCTGCCTACCACCACGTGCACGCCCGCGACCAACGGCAATTGCCCGATGTACCGTGGCCAGCTCGCCGTGCAGCCCTCTACCGGCGACCTCTATACCGTCTTCGTCGCCAGCGGCGGCGACACCTCCTCCGCGCATATCTTTCGGGCCGGCTTCACCAGCGGCCAGGTCTCCAGTTGGACCAACCTGGTCCACACAGGGATCACGACGTGTGGCGACGGTTCCGTCGGCAACGGTTGCGACCTGAGCCAGAGCTTCTACAACCTCTACATCGCTGCCGTGCCCAACGGCGCGGGCACCGACCTCTACATCGGCGCCGTGAACCTCTTCAAGTGCCGGCTGGCCACCAGCAGCCAGACTTGCAGCACCACCTCCGGTACCAGCAACATCTGGATGAACATCAGCCACGTCTACGGGAGCTGCAGCGGCAACTCCAACTACCAGACCATGCATCCCGACAACCACGGCTTCGGGTTCATGGTGCTGGCGGGCGGCAGCGTCATCGCCTACCTGGGCAATGACGGCGGAGTGTACCGCTCCCTGGACAGCCGCAACCTGGTCGGGGGTACGGACTGCAGCGCCGGCGGGCCCGCGCCCAATGGCAATGCCCTCGACTCCCTCAACACCTCCACCCTGGGCTCGCTCACCCAGTTCATCTGGATCTCCACCGACCCAGTGGACGGCAGCGTGACCCTGGGCGGCACCCAGGACAACGGCTCGCCCGCCACCGCCGCCGGGCAGAGCAGCCCGGTGCTCACCCCGCCGCTGTTCTTCATGGCCTGGGGCGGCGACGGCGGCTACAACTTCATCGATCACACCGGCAACAACTGGTACGTCACCAATACCGACGTCAGTATCCAGAAGTGCAGCGGGGGCCTGCCTTGCATCGAGAGCCTGCCCTTCTCCGACACCGTCACCAACTCCCAGGTGGGCGGCGACGCCGGCGCGTTCTATACGCCCTACATGCTCGATCCCGCCAATGACAGCAACGTCATCGTGGGTACCTGCCGGGTGTGGCGCGGGGTCGCCAACGTCCCGCCCACGGCCCTGACCGCGCTGAGCTTCAACTTCGATACCGGCACCAGTGCCACCTGCAACGGCAGCGAGAGCAACATCATCGCCGGCCTGGCGGCGGGCGGGCCCACCAGCGGCGGACTTTCGCAGGTGGTCTACGCCGGCACCGGCGGCGGCCACATCTGGGTGACCACCAACGCCGCCGGCGGCACCGGCACCTGGAACGACCAGACCGGCAGCACCAACCCCAGCGGCTTTCCCGTCTCCGGGGTTGCCATCGACCAGGTCGGCGACAACACCGGCCAGACTGCCTACATGACCATCATGGGCTTCACCGGCGGCACCGGCCACGTGTGGAAGACCACCAACGCGGGCACGAACTGGACCGACATCACCGGCAACCTGCCCGACGCACCCGTGAACTCCGTGCTGGTCGATCCCGGCAACCACAACATCGTCTATGTGGGCACCGACGTAGGCGTCTTCATGACCAGCGACACCACCCAGGGCGCCTCCACCAACTGGCAGGAGTGGGGCCTGAGTTTCCCCAACGTGGCGGTGCTCTCGCTGGCGTCGGCGCCGGGCGGGCTGCTGCGCGCCGGCACCCACGGCCGCGGCATCTTCGAGACCCAGCTTTCTTCGGCCTTCGCCAACTACACCCTCTCCATCTCCGACAGCCCGCAGACCGTCTATGTTGCCGACCTGCCGGCGACCTTCCACGGTACTGCCACCGCCACCGGCAGCTACAACAGCCCGGTGAACCTGAGCTGCACGGCGGGGGGGACGGCGCCGCCCTCCACCTGCACGCCCGCGCCTACCCCGGTGACACCCGTCGGCGGCGGAACGCCGTTCACGGTCAGCACCAGCGATGTGGCCTCCGACTACTTCTTCAACCTCCACGGGGTGGGTACCGACAGCAACACCACCACCCACGACGCCGCGGTCACGCTGCACATCCTCGATTTCAACCTGACCAGCTTCTCGACGACCGCGCCGACCATCCCGCACGGCACCGCGCAGGACGTCACCTTCCAGGTGACGGCGGCGGGCTCCTTCGCCGGCAGCGTGACCCTGTCCTGCAGCGGCCTGCCGGTGGGCATGAGCTGCGGCTTCGCGCCCTCGGCCACGGTGCACCCCACCTCGGGAGTGCCGGCCAACGTCACCCTGACCATCTCGACCCTGGCCGGGCTGGCGCCTGCCCTCTATCCCATCAACGTGGTGGGGACGCCGGGTTCACCCAGCGGCCCGGCCAAGCAGCAGGCGGTGAACGTGACCGTCACCACCAATCCCGACTTCGCGCTCAGCTCCGCGGCCAGCCTGGTTTCGCGGATAGGGCAGACGGGGGTGTCGGGCACAGCCTCGATCACCTATCTGGACGGCTACGGCAACACCGTGAACCTGAGCTGCACGGTCAACACCGCCGGGCCCAGTTGCGGCGTCACCCCGAACAGCGTGAGCGCTTCCAACGCCTCGCTCAGCGTGAGCGTGGACGCGGGCGCAGGTGCGGCCGGCAACTACCAGATCACGCTGACGGGAAGCGACGGCCTCCTCAGCCACCAGATCACCATCCCCTACGCCATCTGGGATTACGCGGTGCAGGCGCCGGTGGGCGCCTACCCGATTCCAGGCACGGTCCACAACATCGGCTTCAAGCTGCATCCGCTGAACGGACAGCAGAACGTGGACGCGAGTTGCTCGGTGAGCGGGATCACGGGAGCCAGTTGCGCCATCACGGGCGGGAGCAATCCCATCTCGCTGGCGGGAGGCGACGTGAGCCTGCAAGCGGCGCTGACCTTCCCCGCCGGCCCCAATCCCTGTAACGCCGTCGCGCCCTGCTCGGTCACCATCCACACCGTGGACCACGACGTGCCCGCGACGCCGGCGCACGACGCGGTGGTGAACATCTATCCTGCCACCACCGCCTCCAACGACTTCGACGGCGACGGGCGCGCCGACATCCTGTGGCAGAACTCCACGACCCACGACGTGGTGGTGTGGCTGATGAGCGGGGCCACCAAGCTGAGCGCCGCCTTC
>DATIWW010000309.1:0-3409 GCA_035519175.1 Terriglobales bacterium | reverse complement strand
AGCCAGATGCACCTCGAGGGGCGTGCTCTGGCCGGCCACTACCTGCACCGCGCGCGTTACCGGCGCGTATCCCGGCTTGGCGAAGCTGATGCTGTGGGCGCCGGCGGCCAGCCCGGTGGCGGTGTAAGGCGTGACCCAGGTGGAGGAGGAGCGGCCGTCGATCTGGACACTGGCGCCGGCAGGCGAGGAAGTCAGTTCCAGGCCGCCGGTGGCCGCGGCAGCCGGCGGGGAGGCGGTGGGTGTCACCGCCGCCGCTCGCGAATGATGAACCGGCTTCGCGGATCCAGGCTGGGCGTCCGCCGCATCGGCGGGCGAGGTTTCCGGAGGGGAGCCCGGCGCGGGCGCCGGAGTCGCCTGCACGGGAGCGGGCGGCGGAGTAGAGGGTGACGTCGCCGGTGGCGTCATGGCCGCCGTGCTCTGCTGCGGTGCGGCCGCGATCCGGTTGCGGTACCAGGCCACTCCCGCGATGGCCAGCACCAGCAGCAGCGCCACCGCGCTCAGGGGAAGAAGCAGATTCTGTGGCCGGCCTGGGGCCGGCGCCGCGGCCCGCTTCACGGCCGCGGGCTTGGTGGTAGGAGCGGACGCAGCAACCCCGGCGGCGGGCTGGCTCGCGTCCTTGGGCGCGGCGGCCGGCTGCGGGCCTTCGGGCACCGCCGCCAGCACGCTGGTGGGCTCCGGCGGCGTCCCCATCGTCTTGTAGGTCTGCAGGTCGCGCACCAGGTCGGCGCCCTTCTGGTAGCGCTCATCCGGCGATTTCGCCAGCGCCTTGGTCACCACTGCGCTCAGCCCGGGATGGATGGTGACGTCCAACTCGCGCGGCGGGATGGGGTCTTCGTTGACGATCTTGTAGATGATGGTGGTCACGTTCTGCCCGGTGAAGGGCTTTTCCCCGGTCACCATCTCGTAGAGGATGACGCCCCAACTGAAGAGGTCGGAACGACCGTCGAGCGGCCGCCCCTTCACCTGCTCCGGCGACATGTAATTGGGAGTGCCCAGGACCTGGCCCACGCTGGTCATGCCGCCGCCCGCCTTGGCGATGCCGAAGTCCATGATCTTCACCGTCCGGTCGGGGGTGATCATGATGTTGGCGGGCTTGACGTCGCGATGGATCACGCCGTGAGACTGGGCGTAGTCGAGCCCGGCGCACACCTGCCGCGAGATCTCGATGATCTGCTCGGCCGGCAGCACGCGGTGCTCGGCCAGCAGGGCGTGCAGCGACTGGCCCTCGATCAGCTCCAGGGCCATGTAGAAGAGGCCTTCCTGCTCGCCGGCGTCGTAGACGGTGACGATGTTGGGATGGTTGAGGACGCCGGCGGCGCGCGCCTCGTTGCGGAAGCGCTTCAGCATCTCCTCGGTGTCCATACCGTGGACGTCGAGGCGCATGGTCTTCAGCGCCACGGTGCGCCCGATGGTGGGGTCCAGGGCCTTGTACACGATGCCCATGGCGCCCTTCCCCAGCTCACCCACGATCTGGTAACGGCCGATGTTTTGCACCGACATCCCGCTCAGTGACATTGATGCCCAGCAGGCCCGGCGGCCGGCGATGGGGAAGCAGAGCTTCGAGGTCTCGACTCTTGCTGGAGGCTGGAAGGCTCTGAGGTTCCGCAAAAAATACAGCATTGGCCGCCGGAGAGTCAATGCAGGGCGCGCGGAACGGGCGATGGCAGCCGAGAAAGCGGACGATGCCCGCCCTTGTATGGGGCCCTACTTTCGGGCGCGCTGCAGGCGGCGGTAGGCCTCGCTCTTGGAGACGCCAAGTTCCTTGGCCAGCAGCTTGAGGGCGGACTTCTCGTCGAGTTGGTGGGAGGCCATGAGGGCGTCCAGACGGGCGCGCAGGTCGGCGCCGGCGGCGGGCGCGGCCCCGGCCGCGGATTCGGCTTTGCCGATCAGCAGGGTGATCTCGCCTTTCAGCTCGCGCTGCGCCACCTGCGCCAGCACCTCGGCGGCGCGGCCGCGCAGGAACTCCTCGTGCAGCTTGGTGACCTCGCGGGCCAGCACCACGGGGCGGGCCGCGCCCAGCACCTCCACGACGTCTTCCAGGGTCTCGCGGATACGGTGTGGGGCCTCGTAGAAGATCTGGGTGCGCGGCGAGTCGCGCAGGGCCAGCAGGGCTTCGCGGCGGGCGGCCCGCCTGGCGGGAAGGAAGCCGCTGAAGCGGAAGGAGTCGGTGGCCAGGCCGCTGGCCACCAGCGCCGCCAGGAAGGCGGAGGCGCCGGGAACGGGCACCACCGGCAGATGGTGCCGGATGGACAGGGTGATGAGGCGGTACCCGGGATCGGAGATGCCGGGCATGCCCGCATCGGAGACCAGGGCGATGCGCGCCCCCTGCTCCAACTGCAGGACCAGCTCCGGGGCGCGGGTCAGCTCGTTGTGCTCGTGGTAGCTGACGGTGCGCTTGCTGAGGCCGTAGTGGGTGAGCAGCTTCTGGGTCTGGCGGGTGTCCTCGCAGGCGATCACGTCGGCTTCCTTGAGGACACGCAGCGCACGCAGGGTGATGTCCTCCAGGTTGCCGATGGGAGTGGCCACCAGGTAGAGGCCGGGCAGGAGGGAGGCTTCGCTGGGCGTCATGCCACCAGTCTAGCCAATCTGGCAATTGAGTAATCGGGTAATTGGGTAATTGCAAGAGGCGCAGCCTGGCCGCATCAATTGCCCGATTACCAAATTACTCAATTACCCAATAGAATCACTCCGTGCCCCTCTACGAGTACCAGTGCCGAAAGTGCGGTCACCGCTTCGAGCGCATCCGGAAGTTCTCCGACCCGCCGGTGAAGAAGTGCCCGGAGTGCGGCGGCAGGGTGCAGCAACTGCTCTCCCCGCCGGCGGTGCAGTTCAAGGGCTCGGGCTGGTACGTCACCGACTACGCCCGCAAGGGAGCCCCTCCTTCCGGCGACTCTGAGCCCGCCGCCAAGCCCGAGGTCAAGGCGGAGAAGGCCGAGGCCAAAGCCGAGACCAAGCCCAAGGGCGAGCCCAAGAAGGGGCACGGCAAGAAGTAAGCCGGGGCCGCCGCGAATCCTTTCCCGTCCGGCGGAATCCATATCCGCATGATCAAACTGCGACCAGGGGCGGAGCGGGGTGGGGCCGACTACGACTGGCTCAAGACCCGCCACACCTTCTCCTTCGACACCTACCACGACCCCGCGTGGATGCACTTCCGCGCGCTGCGGGTGATCAACGAGGACTGGATCGCCCCCGGACGCGGTTTCGGGCTGCATCCCCACCGCGACATGGAGATTCTCACCTACGTGCTAGAGGGGGCGCTCCAGCACCAGGACAGCCTGGGTACCGGCTCGGTCATCCGCCCCGGCGACGCGCAGCGCATGAGCGCGGGCACCGGCATCGTGCACGGCGAGGCCAACCCCTCGCCCGACCAGCCCGTCCACCTGCTGCAGATCTGGATCCTGCCGGAGAA
>DATIWW010000308.1:0-2086 GCA_035519175.1 Terriglobales bacterium | reverse complement strand
TCGTTGATCTTCTCGAAGGCTTCCTGGAACTTCTGCCGCGAGACCTGGTCGATCTCGCGGATGGTGTTCTGGGTGTTGGTGATGGACTCCATCAGGTCGTTGCGCTGGGTCTCCAGGAAGCCGTGGCGCTGCGCGGTCTCGTTGTATTCCTCCAGGGCCATCATGTTGACCGGGCCCATGGCCTCCAGCTTGGCGCGCATCTCGCGATAGATAGCGTCCTCCTGGGCGAGCTGCTCGCCGGCTACCCGGGGCACGGCAGGATCCGCCAGCAACTGCTCGGAGGTCACGCCCAGCTCGTTGAGGCAGGTCTCGGCCATGTGCTCAGCGTCGGAGCGCAGCTTGGCGGCCTGGGCGGAAACCTCGCCGCGGCGGTCGCGGGCGGCGTCCAGGGCCTGGCGCTCGGCCTTGAGTTCCCGCTCGATCTGGCCCAGGCGCTGGCGCACGGCTTCCGATTCCGCCTGCAGCTCGGCCACGCGCGCCTGCACGCCCCGCTGCTCGGCGGCCAGGGCGACCAGGTCCGCGGCGATGCGGGTGTTCTCGGCTTGGCGCTCGCCTTGCTCGGCCGCCGAAGACTCCAACTGCGCCTGCAACGACGCCACCCTTCCGGAGACCTCCGCCACCAGCGACTCGATGCGTCCCAGGGCTCCGGCGGCGGCGGCGCGGCGCTCCTCCAGGGCGGCCATGCGCGCCAGGCCCTCGGAGGCGCGCTGGGCGGCGGCATCGCGCGCGCCGCGCACCGAGCCCAGGCTCTCCTGCGCCGCGGCGATGGCCTGCTCCAGCTCCTGGCGCCCGTTCTCCGACTGCTCCAGCTCGCGGCGCAACCCGGCCAGCGCAGCTTCCTGCTGAGCCCGCTCTTCCTCGATCCGCCTCAGCTCGTGCTGGGCGGTGGTGCGGCGCTGCCCCATCCGCGCCAGCTCCGAGTCCAACTGCTCCAGGCCGGCGCCCGAGGTGAGGGCCAGCTTCTCGCCCTCGCGCTTCTCCTCCTCCAACCGGTCGAGCAGGGAAGTGAGAGCGGCCATCTCCCGGCCCAGGGTGACGACGTGGGTCTCCTCCCGGCGCAGCTCGTTCTCCATCTCCTGGATCTGCCGGGCCAGGTCGCGCAGTTCGCGCTTGAGAGAGAGCGGACCTTCGGAGCGCTGCTTGCCGCCGGTGACGGTCACGTTGTGGAAGGTCTCGCCATTGGGCGCAAGGAAGAATGCGTCGGGATTCTCCAGGGCCAGCTCGCGGGCCACCTTGGGGTCGGGCACGATGTAGCCGTTGCGCAGCTTGGGCAGGATCACCTCCAGCGACTTGCCGAAGCCGTTGAGCACGCGGATGCAGTTCTTGAGCGAGACGATGCCCTGGCTCGGGGGCGCGGCCTGCCGGCTTTCGTCCACCCGGAAGGAGAACTTGGCCTGCGAATCCTCGGGGTGGACCAGGAAAGTGGCGCGGCCGTCCACGTCGCTGCGCAGCAGTTGCAGGCCCTGGTCGGCGGCGTCCCAGGACTTGACCACGACGTAATTGAGCTCGTCGCGCAGGAAGTCTTCCACCACCGGCTCGTACTGATCCTCGACCTCGAGGAAGTCGGCGAGTACGCCGGCGGGGGCGAAGCCGCGGCCCACCGCGCCCGACTGGAACAGGCGCTTGACCGATTCCGTGGAGTAGCCGTGCTCGGCCACCAGGGCCTCGAGCGACGACCTGCGCCCCAGGGCGGAAGCGAACTCGCCACGCAGGCCGTCAAGCCGCGCCTTGGACTCCTGCTCGGCGGCGCGCTTCTCTTCCAGTTGGCGGCGCGCTTCTGCGATCTGCCGGGTCAGGCCTGCCACCCTCTGTGAGGCGGAGTCGAACTCCAGCACGAGTTGCCCACGGCGTCCGCCGCAAGCTTCCATCTCGGCCTGCGCCTGGGTGATCTCCTCATGGTGCCGCTGGGACTCGCGCCCCAGGGCGGAGAGATGCTCCTCCGCCTGCGCCATCTGGTTGCGCACGCGGGAGGCGGCGTTGACCGCCTCCAGCACGCTGACCCGCAATTGCTCCTGCCGCGACTCCAGCTCGCTGAGCGCGGCGGCAGCCGCGAGGGCCGCCTGCTGCGCGGCCTGCAACTCCTGCC
>DATIWW010000307.1:0-6207 GCA_035519175.1 Terriglobales bacterium | reverse complement strand
AGGCGGCCTGCTCCAGCTCCGGCACCGCGTCGGAATACTTCTTGACCTCCAGATAGACGGAGCCCAGCCCCAGGTGGGCGCTGGGGTCCAGTGGAACTCCCTCCAACTGCTTCTTGTAGGCGGCGATGGCGTCGTCGTACTTCTGCTGTTCGGCGTAGGTGCCGGCAATGTAGTTCCAGGCGCGCTCGTCGTCGGGATTGACCTCGAGCTGCTTCTGGAAGGCGGCGATGGCTTCGTCGAAGCGCCGCAGCAGCTCGTAGGAGAGCCCCAGGGCGTTCCAAGCGGTCTTGTGCTTGGGCTCGAGTTCCACCACCCGCTTGAAGAGCAGGGCGGCATTCTCGAACTGCTGCGATTGCAGGGCGGCCACCCCGGCGTCGTTGAGCTCGTCGGCGGTGGCGGTGGCCGGGATGGTGGGCGCGCCGCCGGCCGCGCTCTCCAGCCCCAGCGTCTGTTGCTGGTCGGAGGTGACGGCGCGGCGGAAGGCGGCGTAGTTGTTGGCGCGCTCCGCCGGCAGTTCGCCCGGCGTCACCTGCAGGCTGCGCTCCCCGCTGAAGGTGGTTCCCTGGACCTGGTAGGTGGACTTGTACTGGCCGAAGTCGCGGGAGACGCTGACCGGGATGGGCGCGTGCGCGCTGTATTTGGCCGGCAGCTCGAACTTGAAGTGGTCGGTGACCTGCAGCGGCCCGCCGATCTTGATGGGCTCGGTCGAGCTTTCCTGCTGGTCGGTATCTACGTCGGTCAGGGTGATGAAGTCCAGCGGCGGGATCCTCAGTTGCGCCGTCTTGGCCGACCAGTTGACGTAGTTGGGCTCGGCGAGGGTGAACTCGAACTGCAGCGGCTCGCGGGTGGCGTCGGGATCACCGGCCTTGACGTCAGTCACGTCGCCATTGAGGCCAGCGAAGCGCACCAGGTTCTGGGCAAAGTCTTTCCAGTTGGCGCGGGGGATGCGGCGCAGGGCGGCCCGCAGCGCGGTTTCGATGTCGCCGCGCAAGGTGTAATGCACGTGCAGGTCGAGCTTGCCCAGGTCGTTGAGTTTGCCGTCCAGGTCGAGCACCTGGGTGTTGGGGACGAAGGGCTCCTCCGGGGTCTCCACCAGGCTGCCCGAGTTCCCGGAGACCACCAGGGCCTCCTTGCCGCGGATCTGGGGCATCAGCAGGCGGAAGGGAGCGACCTCGGCGGTGGTGTCCATCCACACCACCTGGCCGCCCAGCGGCAGCTCGGTGATGACGTGATCGAACTGCGAGGGCGAGGGCACGTCGGGGTCGATCTTGCGGCTGCTGTTGATGAGGGCGGCGTTGGCGTGCAGGCCCACCGCCGCCAGCATGGCTGCCAGCAGCGTGTGCTTGTCCTTGCAATCGCCGTATTGGTTGGCCAGGATCTCGGAGGCCGAGTGCGGCTGGTAGCGTCCCAGCCCCAGCGACAGGCTGACGTAGCGGAAATTCTTGGCCACGTAGTCGTAGAGGGCCTCGACCTTGTCCATGTCGGTCTTGTCGCCGTGGGTCAGGGCCTCGGCCTTGGCGATGATGTCGGGCGTGGGTTTGACGCGGTCGCTCTCCAGGCCCGCGTACCAGCGTCCCACGTCGGCCCAGCTGCGGAAGGTGGTGAGCTGCACCGAGGGCGGCTTGGGCTCGCTGGAGGCCCGCTTCTTCTTCTTGTCTTTGTCCTTGTCCTCGCGCACGGTGTGCGAGCTCTTGAAGAGGTAGATCTTGCGGTCGCCCTGGTCGGTGACGGCGGGCTGGGGCGCGCCGGGAGCGAGCTTCAGCTTGATCTCGCGGCCGCGCGGCAGGTTGAGCTCCAGTTGCTCGTCCAGCACGATGGCGTCTTTCTCGAAGTCGTACTCCAGCCAAAACTCGCCGGGAGCCAGCGGAGTCTGGGTGACGGTGATGACGTCGTACTCCAAGGTCTCGCCCGGGCGCAGCGCCGGCACCGTGATGTGCTTCTGGTGGTAGTCGGTGTAGACCGGGGCCTCGCGGGCGACGGGCGCCGTCAGGTCCTGGACCGCGTCAGGGCCGGCCTCCACCACGCTGCCGTCGGCGCGCCGCACCCGGACGTAGCCGATGTCCAGCTTCTCGTTGGCGGAGTTGTAGCCGAAGACCAACTGCCCGAGGGCCTGCACCCCGCCCTCACTCTGCACCCGGATGCGGGCCTGGGTCTCCTTGCTACCGGTGCCGTCGTTCTCAAAGCGCACCTTGGTGGAGTACTGCTCGAAGACGAAGGGCTCCTGGGAATAGTCGGGAGTCTTCGCGCTCTGGGCCTGGGCCTGGGGATCCGGCGAGGGGTTCTTTCCTTGAGCAAAGGCGGCACCCGTGCAGAAAAGTACGGCCAGGAAGAGGGCGGCTTTACGGAGGGGCATACTGTTTTCTACGCTGAATCGGCTGGCAAGGCAAGGGGCGGAGGGGGCAGGAGCGCCCCAACTCCCCCTTGGGGTGGTGGCGGATCAGAAAGACTTTTGCGGGGGGCGGGAATTCAGCCACTGCTCCAAGACGGCCTGGCAGCCCTCCGCCAGAGTGCGGAAGCGGATCCCCGCCATGCCCTGCGCGTCGGCCCAGACCACCTCACCTTTGCCGGAGATGGAACGGCCCGTCCCCGGCAACTCGAACTTGAAGTTCACCACCGCCGGCGGGTTGCCGTGGCCGCGGGTGTGTACGGCCATCCCACCTTCGCTCAGGTTGCTGGTGTTGGCCAGGATCTCCTTGCCCCCGTCGATGAGCACCACCGGTACCTCCAGCTTGTGGCGGAAGTAGCGCCGGCGTTCGCCCAGCATGGGGCCCAACGCGGCACGCAGGTTCCGCGCCATCCACTCCGCCGAAACCGGCTTGCGGAGCACGAAATGCGCGCCTGCCTGGACGGTGCCGGCGACCGGGGTGGCCCCGTCGCTGATGGCGAAGGCGATGGTATTGCGGTTGGGGCGGCTGCTGCGCAACTGCTTGAGCACTTCGCCCGCACCCTCCACGCCACAGTCGACCACCACGGCGTCGAAGCGGGTCTCGCCTACCGCCTTCAGGGCGGCGGCAGATTCGGAGAAAAGTCGGATCCCGAAGTTGTTCTCTTCCAACACCTGCCGCAGCGTCCGCAGCGTGGCGGAGTCCCGGCACACCAGGAGCGAATCCAGGTTCATGGGCGCATGCTACGGCCGGAAGGCGGCCGCAGCAAGTGACCGAAGTAACCTGCCGCGGCCCGGACCTCACAAGGCGCGGTGACGCCGGTCACCGCTGGGGGGTAGCCAATCACCGGAGAATGGCAGCAGGAGTGAGGACATGCCCATCCTGATCATGGGGCTGATCGCGCTGCTGGTCTTCGTGAGCATCGTGGTCCTGGTGTGCTCGGCGGGAGTAGCGGAGCGCCACGAGCGCGAGGAGTCGGAGGCGCCTACGGCGACGCCGCCCGCGGCACCGACACCGGAGCAGAAGATCCAGAAGGCCGCCTGAGCTGCCGGCGGCGCGATTCCGCCTCCGCGGGCGCCACGATCTTGAGCTCAGGGCCACGGCTCGCGACCCCTACTGCGCCAGCAAAAAAAATCTCACCAACCTGCCCCACACCGTCGAGGGGGCGTGCGCATCACAGAGCAAAGTGAGCGCGTAGAGCTGCCATCGGATTCTCAGCACCGCCGCCGCAAACCGCAACCGGCCCATGACTACCTCCCGGCAAGTGAGGACTTGCGAAGATCCGTCTTCCTGCCGCGGGCCATTTCAGACCCGGTGCGACGGCCGGACAATGCACCCTCGGTCAAGCCGTACGCAACCCCTCATAAGTGGATAACTGGCTGGTAAGAAAGGACTTACCTTGTTGCCTCAAGCGGCAGGCAGAGCCCGCAAATGGTAAACTAGCGCCGCCCTGAGGAACCCGGATGCCGGAGCCGATCTCGCCGCGTGCCGTTCGTTTTGGAGTTTTTGAGGCCGATCTGCGCACCGGGGAGCTGCGCAAGAACGGCATGAAGGTGCGCTTGCAGGAGCAGCCCTTCCAGGTGCTGGCGGCCCTGCTGGAGCGCCCCGGGGAGATGGTAGCGCGGGAGGAGTTGCGCCAGCGCCTGTGGCCGGCCGATACCTTCGTGGACTTCGACCACAGCCTGAACACGGCCATCAATAAGCTGCGCGAAGCCCTGGGGGACTCCGCCGGCAGCCCGCGCTTCATTGAGACCTTGGCTCGCCGCGGCTACCGTTTCCTGGCTCCGGTGGAGGTGTTGGGTGCGGAGTCGGAAGGGAAGCCGGCAACCCCGGCGCCGCCGTCCTTCGGGCCGGCGGCGGCCGCCCCCGGCGCCGTGGCGGAGCTGCCCGCTCCGCCCCGGGTCCTCTCTCGCAGCCTCTTCAGCCTGATTCAGGTCATGTACCTGTGCTTCTACGTGGCGGCCCTGGCCACCCTGGACGCGGTGTTTCACACCGTGGGCTCGGTCTTCCCCCGCTGGGCTTGGCCGGCGACGGCGGTGGCCCTGGTCACCGGAGGAGTGGGAATCGCCGCGCGCCTGTGGCTGCTGGCCGCGGTCGCGCTCGACTACAAAGGCCTGGGCAGGAAGTTCCGGCGGCTGTTCCCGTTCCTGTTCGCCCTGGATGTGCTCTGGGCGTTTGCGCCGCTGCTGATCGTGCGCTACATCCCGCTGGGGCTGGCGTTCGCGTGCACGGCGGCACTGCTGCTGGCGCCCTTTGCGCAGCGCACGCTAACGCGGCTGGCCTATCCCACAGCCTGAACGCGGGCGCCGTCGGCGGCACAGCGCGCCGCCAGTTCCCGCATGCGCCGCAGATCGAGCTTGCCCGTGCCCAGGTAGGGAAGCGCTTCCACGCGATAGAAGTGGGTGGCGCGCGGCCGCCACAGCGGCGGCAGGTCCAGGTCGGGAAGCTTCTGCAGGATCTCCCGCAAACTCTCCTCGGCCAGGGTGTGCAGCACCACCAGGCGTTCGCCCTTCTTCTCGTCGGGCAGGGCGGCCACGACAAAGGTCTGCTCGGCCAGCCCCGCCAACTGGTGCAACTTCTCCTCCACCTTGAGGTGCGGCACCATCTCGCCGCCGATCTTGCTGAAGCGGGAGACGCGGTCGGTGATGGTGAGGAAGCCGTCGGCATCCTGGGCGGCGATGTCGCCGGTGACGTACCAGCCATCGCGCAGCACCTCGGCCGTCTGCTGGGGGCGGCCCAGGTAGCCTCTCATCACGTTCGGCCCCTGCAGCAGCAGCAGGCCTTCCTCCCCCGCCGGCAAGGGCGAGAGGGTCTCGGGATCCACGATGCGGGCGCTCATGCCGGGTAGGGGCCGCCCGATGCTGCCGGCGCGGCTGCCCTGGGAGCCGCCCGGACGGCCGCCGTTGACCGCCACCACCGGCGCGCACTCGGTGCAGCCGTAGCCTTCCACCGGGTGCTTACCAAACTGCTGCTCGAAGGCCTGGGCCAGCCGCGCCGGCATCTTCTCCGCGCCCACGATCACGAAATCCAGGCTGCGGAACTGCTCCCGAGTGCAGCGCTTCATGTAGGCCTGCAGGAAGGTGGGGGTGGCCACCATCAGGGTGGCCGAGTACTTCTCGACCAGTTCGCCCACCGCGCGCGCGTCCAGGGGGTTGGGCTGATAGGCCACGCCGATGCCCGCCGCCGCCGGCAGCCACAGGGTGACGGTGAGCCCGAAAGCATGGAAGAAGGGCAGGATGCCGACCACGCAGTCGGTGGGCCGCACGGCGAAGACATGAGCCATCTGGGCCACGTTGGCGGCCAGGTTGCCGTGGGTGAGCATCACCCCTTTGGGGTCGCCGGTCGAGCCGCTGGAGAAGACTACGGTGGCCAGGTCGTCGAGGGTGGCTTCCTTCTCCCGGCCCAGCCAGCGTCCCAGGCGCTGGAAGGGCAATAGATGCGCTGCAGCCAAGGCCTGCAGGCGCTCTGCGGAGCCGGGCCGCACCGCGACGTCCTCCAGGAAGACGGGGGGCACGGGCAAGTCCACCGTGTAGCGCTCCAGAAAGGCGCGGGAGGTCAGCACGTTACGCAAGCCGCATTGTGCGGCACATGCCGCCAGCACCTCGCGCGAGGCAGTGTAATTCAGGTTCACCGGCACCTTACCGAGCAGGGTGGCCGCCAGGTTGGTGACGGCGCCGGCCACCGAAGGCGGGAGCAGAAGCCCCACCATTTCCTGATTCACCCAGTGGGAGCGGAGGCGGCGGGCCAGGAAGACCGCGCGCGCCAGGGCAGAGCCGAAACGCAGCCGGGGAACACGCGCGTCCGCCATGAAGAAGCGCAGCGG
>DATIWW010000306.1:0-3138 GCA_035519175.1 Terriglobales bacterium | reverse complement strand
ACACCGGTCCGTATCGCGGCATCCGCTTCAGCTCCGACCAGATGAAGGAGATTCGCTACGCCGCGCTGCTGCACGACTTCGGCAAGGTGGGCGTGCGCGAGGAGGTGCTGGTCAAGGCCAAGAAGCTCTACCCGGCGCAACTGGAGCTCATCCAGCAGCGCTTCCACTTCGTCAAGCGCACCCTGGAGAGCGAGACCCTGAAGTCGCGCCTGGAGTACGTGCTGGCCAAGGGAAGGGAGGAGTACCTGAAGCAGTTACCCGTCTTCGACCAGAAGCTCAACGAGCAACTCAAGCAATTGGACGACTACTTCCAGACGGTGCTGAGTTCGGACGAGCCCACGGTGCTGCCCGAGGGCAGCTTCGAGAAGCTGCTCGACATCGCGGCGCGCCGCTTTCTGGACTTCGACGGCAGCGAGAAGGCGCTGATCACCGGCGACGAGGTGCGCCTGCTCTCCATCCGCAAAGGCTCGCTGGACGACGCCGAGCGCCTGCAGATCGAGTCGCACGTGGTGCACTCCTTCAACTTCCTCAAGCAGATCCCGTGGACGCGGGAGATCCGCAACATCCCCGCCATCGCCCGCGGCCACCACGAGAAGCTGAACGGGCGCGGCTATCCCTACAAGCTCTCCGCCCCGGAGATCCCGGTGCAGACGCGCATGATGACCATCTCCGACATCTTCGACGCGCTGGCCGCCGCCGACCGCCCCTACAAGCGCGCCGTCACCGCCGAGCGCGCCCTGGAGATCCTGGGCTACGCCGTCAAGGACGGCGAACTCGATCCCAACCTGTTCGGCATCTTCCTGGCCGCCAAGGTCTTCGAGCGCTGGAAGATCGAGCCCTATCCGTACTAGTTCCCAGTTCCCGGTTGCCGGTCGGAGCGGGCGTAGCTTTGCATGACAAAGTACTTGACAGAAAGCCTGTTCTCCGTAGAATGGCGCTGATGGCGACCCAGCCCACCTGCCGCAAGCCCCGGCCGCGGGGTGCGGCCTCTGCCCCCGCCGCCCAGGCCATCCAGGACCTGGAGTTCATCCGCGAGACCCTGCGCAACGCCGGCTCCTTCACGGCCGTCCCCGGCTGGGGTGCGGTGGCGCTGGGGGCTACGGCGCTGGTGGCGGCGTGGCTGGCGGCGCCGCGGGCGGGCACCCGCGCCTGGCTGTGGGTATGGCTGGGGGAGGCGGCCTTGGCGGCCGCCATCGGGGCGGTGGCCATGGCACGCAAGGCCCGCGTCACCGGCAGCCCGCTGCTCTCCGGCCCGGGACGCAAGTTTCTGGCGAGCTGCCTGCCCGCCATGGTAGCGGGGGCGCTGCTGACGGTGGTGCTGGCGCGTGCCGGCCTGCAGGGCCTGCTGCCGGCGGTGTGGCTGCTGCTCTATGGCGCCGCCGTGGTCAGCGGCGGCGCGCAATCGGTGGAGGCGGTGCCGGTGATGGGGCTCTCCTTCATGTTCCTGGGGGCAGTGGCGCTGTTTTCCCCGGCGGGCTGGGGGGACGGCTTCATGGCGGCGGGCTTCGGCGCGCTGCACCTGATCTTCGGCGGCGTGATCGCGAGGAAGTATGGGGGCTAGCGCGCGGGCGGCATGGCGGCGTTCTTCGAGCGGCCGCGCACCGCGGCCGGGGGCGGCGCGCGCCGTCCCTCAGCTCGACCGGCTGATCCACGAGCGCATGCGGCTGGGTCTGCTGAGCGCGCTGGCGGTCAACGAGAAGCTCAGCTTCAACGACCTGAAGCGGCTGCTGCGGGCCAGCGACGGCAACCTGAGCGTGCACGCGCGCAAGCTGGAGGAGGGCGGCTACATCGCCTGCAGCAAGTACTTCGCGGGGCGGACGCCGCGCACCGACTACCGGCTGACGGCGGCGGGACGGCGCGCCCTGGAGAAGTATCTGGACGAGATGGAAGGGCTGATCCGGGCGACCCGGGGGTAGGGCGGCGGGCCGGCGACGACGCCGGCTTTTCTTGTGGGCTATGACTTTATCATGCAAAGTACTCAACACGGATTGCACGTGGCCCTGGTGATGGACGGCAACGGGCGCTGGGCGGTGCGGCGGGGGCTGCCGCGGGTGGCGGGACACCGGGCGGGGGCGGAGGCGGCGCGGGCGGTGATCCGGACGGCGCCCGCTCTGGGCATCGGCACCCTCACTCTGTTCGGCTTCTCCTCCGACAACTGGCGGCGGCCGCGGGCGGAGGTGGCGGCGCTGATGGCCCTGCTGGAGCAGTACCTGCTGGCGGAGTGGCGCGAGTGCGCCGCCGAAGGGGTGCACATGACCGTGATCGGGCGGCGCGACCGGCTGTCCCGCAGCCTGCGCGCCGCCATCGCGCTGGCGGAGCGCGAGACCGCCGGCGGACGGCGCCTGCGGCTGCGCCTGGCGGTGGATTATTCGGCACGCGACGCCATTGTGCGCGCCGCCCGCCGCTGCCGACGAGTCGCGGGGCGCGAGGAATTCCGCCGCAGCCTGGCGGCCGTCCAGCACGCCGGCGGCGCTCCCGACGTCGACCTGCTCCTCCGCACCGGCGGCGAGCAGCGTCTTTCCGACTTCCTGCTCTGGGAGTGCGCCTACGCCGAACTGTTCTTCCTGCCGCAGATGTGGCCGGAGTTCCGCCCGCGCGACCTGGAGGCGGCGGTGGCCGCCTTCCACCGCCGCGACCGCCGCTACGGCATGATCAAGAGCGAGATGCCCGGCGCGCATCCAGCCGGCCTGGAAGGAGGCCAGCCGTGAAAGAGGCGATCTTTGGACCCGCGGGCATGAACCTGGACGGCAACCTGGAAGCGCACCTGGCGGTGCTGCTCTACCTGGGCACGGCGCTGCTGCTGGCCATGGGGGCGTCGGCGGGGTTGTACTTCCTGATCCGGCGGCGCTGGCGCTGGGCGGGGCGGACGGCGCTGGGCCTGCTGGCGGTGGCCGCGGCCTACCTGGCGGTGCTCGCCGGCTTCTCCCTGGCCAGCCAGGAGATGGTGCTGGCGCCGGGCGAGAACAAGTACCTGTGCGCCTTGGACTGCCACGCCGCTTACGCGGTGGTGGAGGTGAAGCAGGAGAAGACGGTGGGCGGCCCGGCGCATCCGGTCGCCGCGCGCGGGACGTTCTACGTGGTCACGCTGCGGACCTGGTTCGACGGCAGCACCACCGCTCCCTGGCGTCCCAAGACGGC
>DATIWW010000305.1:0-4919 GCA_035519175.1 Terriglobales bacterium | reverse complement strand
CACGCCCTGTGGATCGATCCCACCAACCCGCAGCGCATGATCAACGGCAACGACGGCGGCGCCACCATCACCCTGGACGGGGGCAAGACCTGGACCTCGCAGGAGAACCAGCCCACGGCGCAGTTCTACCACGTCGCGACCGACAACCGCTTCCCCTACTGGATCTACGGGGCGCAGCAGGACAACTCCACCATCGCCATCGCCAGCTACGACGACGAAGGCGTGATCGGGCGCTGGGACTGGTATGACGTGGCGGGCGGGGAGAGCGGCTACATCGCCCCCGACCCCCGCGACGCCAACGTGGTCTACGCCGGGGGCAACGCCGGCTTCATCAGCCGCTTCGACAAGCGCGCCATGCAGGCGCAGGACATCTCGGTAGTGCCGCTCGACAACTCCGGGCACGGCGTGGGCGACTATCCCCACCGCTTCAACTGGACCGAGCCGATCTTCGTCTCGCCTCACGATCCCAACGTGCTCTACACCGCGGGCGAGCAGGTCTACAAGAGCACCGACCAGGGCATGAGCTGGAGCGCCATCAGCCCCGACCTGACCCGCAACGACAAGTCCAAGCAGGGCGCCTCGGGCGGGCCCATCACCAAGGACAACACCAGCGTGGAGTACTACGATGTGGTCTTCGCGCTGGCGGAGTCGCCGGTCGCGAAGGACCTGCTGTGGGCGGGTACCGACGACGGCCTGGTGCAGCTCAGCCGTGACGGCGGCAAGACCTGGACCAACGTCACCCCGAAAGGCATACCCGAGTGGAGCCTGGTGAGCATCATCGAAGCCTCGCCCTTCGACGCCGGTACTGCTTACGTCGCTGTGGACCTGCACAAGCTCGACAACCTGCATCCCCTGATCTACCGCACCCAGGACTTCGGCAAGACCTGGACCGAGATCACCAAGGGCATCCCGGATGATGCTTACACCCACGCCGTGCGCGAGGATCCCAAGCGCAAGGGCCTGCTCTACGCGGGCACGGAGCAGGGCGTGTACGTCTCCTTCGATGACGGCGGGCAGTGGCAGCCCCTGCAGCTCAACCTGCCGCGCACGCCCATCCACGACCTGGTCATCAAGGACGACGACCTGGTGGTGGCCACGCACGGACGCTCCTTCTGGGTGCTCGACGACGTGGAGCCGCTGCGCCAACTTTCGGCGGAGATGGCCAAGCAGGACGTCATCTTCTACCGGCCGGCGGCCTCCTACCGGCTGCAGTGGCCGGGCGAGGTGCCGCGGCGCCAGCCGGTGGGCGAGAATCCGCCGCAGGGCGCGGTCTTCGATTACTTCCTGAAGGACAAGCCCAAGGACGCGGTCACGCTGGAGATCTTCGACAGCCAGGGCAAGCTGGTGCGCAAGTACGTGAGCAAGCAGGAAAAGAAGACGGAAGAGCAGCCGCCGGAGTGGCCCGACCAGACCAAGCCCCCGGAGCTGATCCCGGCGGAGGCGGGCATGAACCGCTTCGCCTGGGACCAGCACTTCCAGGACCCGGTGCAGGTGCCGGGAGCGTTCTATGCCGGCAATCCGCCGCAGGGCCCGCGCGCGCTGCCCGGCACCTACCAGGTGAAGCTGACGGTGGCGGGGAAGAGCACCACCCAGCCGCTGGAGATCAAGCTGGACCCGCGGAGCAAGGTTTCGCAGGCCGACTTGGAGAAGCAGTTGGAATTGGGACTGAAGCTGCGCGCCCGCAACTCCGACCTGCACAACGCGGTGAATCAGATCCGCGAATTGCGGGCCCAGTTGAAGGCGCTGGAGTACCGGCTGGGCGACGACCCCAAGGCCAAGGAGGTCGTGGCCGCCGCCAAGGCGCTGGATGCCAAGATGACCCCGGTCGAAGAGCAGCTCATCCAGACCAAGATGAAGAGTTCGGAGGGCAACCTGAACTATCCCACCATGCTCAACGAACAGTTCTACACGCTGACCTTCAGCGTGGGGCTGGCCGACGCCGCGCCTGCGCAGCAGCAATATGAGGTCTACGAGATGCTGAGCAGGCAGCTCGACGGGCAACTGGCCAAGTGGAAGGCGATCGTGAGCGAGGACGTCCCCGCGCTCAACGAGCTGATGAAGAAGAACAACGTACCCGCGGTGGAGGTGTCGCCGGCGGCCAGCGAGTAGCGCCGAACGGCGGACTCAGGGTTGCCGCCGCGCCAGGCTGAGGAGGAAGACGCCGGCGGCGACGCTGACGATCAGCGGCCCCGTCTCCCGGTGGAGCCAGGCGGCCAGGGAAGTGCCGAGCGCGGTAGCGAAGACCGAGAAGCCGACGGCCAGCGCCAGCATGCTGCCCAGGCTGCGGGCCAGGCGCTTGGCGGTGGCGGCCGGGATGATGATCAGCGCCCCCATCAGCAGCACGCCCAGGTAGCGCAACCCCAGCGCGATGGTGAGCGCGAACATCTGCAGGTAGAGCAGGTTGAGGTGGCGCACATTGATGCCGGCGGTGCGGGCCACGTCGGGTGAGACCAGCATCACGATCAAGCTGTTCCGGCGGGCCACCACGAAGAGCACGATGGCGCCCGCGGCCGCCAGGCCGAAGACCATCTCCGGCCACTTCAGCGCGCCGGCCCCGCCGAAGAGCGCCTCGATGAGGTTCTCCCCCGAGGTCATCAGGCTGCCGATCGCGAGCGCGGCCGAGAAGACCACCCCGATCACCGTCTCGGTGGCCGCCCGCGCCCGGTCTTCCAGCGCCCACACCAGCAGGGCCCCGAAGAACAGCATGGCCGCCGCTCCGAAGATGGGGTGAATGTGGAGAGCGAGCGCCACCCCGATGCCGGGCAGGGCCACGTGGGAGAGCGGGTCGGCGGCCAGCGCCATCCGTCGCATCACGGCGAAGCAGCCCATCAGCCCGGCCGCCACCGCCATGGCCACCGACAATAGCAGGAGTTCACTCGTCATGGACGTGATACTCCATGTGGGCGCCGTAGACCTGGTCGAGCAGCTCGGGCGTGAGGATGGCCCGCGGCGCTCCAAAAAAAGCCAGCGCCCGGCTCAAGCAGAGCACGTTGGTGGCGTAGCGGTAGACCACCGAGAGCTCATGCGAGATGAAGAGCACGGTCAGCCCGCGGTCCTCCTGCAGGCGATGGACCAACTCGTTGAGGCGCTCCTGCCCGGGCTCGTCCACGCCGGCCGTAGGTTCGTCCAGGAGAAGCACGTTGGGCTCCCCCACCAAGGCGAAGGCGACCAGCAAGCGCTGGAACTGCCCTCCCGACATGGTACCGATGGGCTGCCGGGCGATGGTCTGGGAGACCCCGACCGAACTCAGGACGCGGGCGATGTTGGCGGCGGGCTCGCCCGCCAGGGCCGCGCGCGCGCGCAGAAAGTCGACCCCGGTGATGGGAATGTCGCGCTCCAGGTCGAGTTTTTGCGGGACGTAGCCGATGCGCACCCCCGGCGCCCACTGCAGGCCGCCTTGGAAGGGAGTCGCCCCAATGAGCGCGCGGAAGAGGACGGTCTTGCCCGCGCCGTTGGGCCCGATGATGGCCAGCGAGCTGCCCCGGGGGACCTGGAAGCTCAGGTCCGACAAGACCTGGGTGGCGCCGAACCGCACGGAGAGCTGGTTGACTTCGAGGACGTTTTCCACGGGGTCTGATGGGGCGCGTCGTTCGCGTTACCGATATTGCGCTTGCCTCGATGGTTTTGTCCAGAATGGCCTGCTTCTGGAGGCCGCCATTGTACCCGGCGTCGCGCAGTCCGCTGAATTGCAAGAAAAAGGGGCGCTCCGGTTTCCCGGAGCGCCCCGAGCCTTGCCAGAGAGGATTTCCTCAGGCAGCCGAGGTGGTCTTCCCCTTGATGCGCTTCTGCCAGGCGGTCACGTGGCGCAATTCGTGGCCGAGATACACCTGGCGCGGGCGCGCGATCTTCTGCTCCGCGTCCTCCAGCATCTCCTCCCACTGGGCCAGCCAGCCCGCGGTGCGCGGGATGGCGAACAGCACCGTGAACATCTCCGGCTTGAAGCCCATGGCCTGGTAGATGATGCCGCTGTAGAAGTCGACGTTGGGATAGAGCTTGCGGCTGATGAAGTACTCGTCCTCCAGCGCGATGCGCTCCAGCTCCAGGGCGATGTCGAGCTTGGGGTTGCGCCCCGTCACCTTGAAGACTTCCTCGGCGGCCTGCTTCAGGATGCGGGCGCGGGGATCGTAGTTCTTGTAGACGCGGTGCCCGAAGCCCATCAGCTTGCCGTGGCCTTCCTTGATCTTCTTGATGTACGCGGGGACGTTGTCCTTGCTGCCGATCTCATCCAGCATGCGCAGCACCTCTTCGTTGGCCCCGCCGTGCAAGGGACCGGCGAGAGCGGCGGCGGCCGCCGCCGTGGCCATGTAGGGATCGGCGTGCGAGCTGCCCACCGAGCGCATGGCATTGGCGCTGCAATTCTGCTCGTGGTCGGCGTGCAGGATGAAGAGGATGTCGAGCGCGCGCGCCAGCGCCGGGTTCGACAGGTACTTGAGCTCGGTCTTGGTCCACAGCATGTTCATGAAGTTCTCGGTGTAGCTGAGCTCGTTGTCGGGATAGACGTAGCGCATGCCCAGGCTGTGGCGGTAGGCGTAGGCCGCGATGGTGGGCATCTTGGCGATCAGCCGGTGCATCTGCAGCTTGCGCACCTGGGGGTCGTGGATGTCGCGCGCCTCGGGATAGTAGGTGGAGAGCGCCGCCACGGTGCTCACCAGGATGCCCATGGGATGGGCGTCGTAATGGAAACCGTCCATCAGCTTCTTGACGTTCTCATGCAGCAGGGTGTGGTGGGTGATCTCGTGCGTCCACTCCTTGAGCTCGGCCTCGGTGGGCAGTTCACCGTGGATGAGCAGGTAAGCCACCTGCAGGTAGTTGCAGTTTTCCGCCAGCTCGGCGAGATCGTAGCCGCGATAGCGCAAAATGCCCCGGTCGCCATCAATGTAGGTGATTTTGCTGGTGCAGGCTGCCGTGTTGGTGAACGC
>DATIWW010000304.1:0-3018 GCA_035519175.1 Terriglobales bacterium | reverse complement strand
CCGGTGGTGTTCTGCGGTCTGTTCCCGGTCGATGCCGCCAATTTCGAGGATCTGCGCGCCGCGATGGGCAAGCTGCGCCTCAACGACGCGAGTTTCTCCTACGAGATGGAGACGTCGGCCGCGCTCGGCTTCGGCTTCCGTTGCGGGTTTCTCGGACTGCTGCACATGGAGATCATCCAGGAGCGGCTGGAGCGGGAGTACGGGCTGGAATTGATCACCACCGCCCCGGGCGTGCGCTTCAAGATCACGCGCACCGACGGCGGCGTGATCGAGGTGGACAACCCTTCCAAGTGGCCTTCGCCCAGCGAGATCAAGAAGGTGGAAGAGCCCGTGATCACCGCCACCATCCTCACCGCGGAGGAGTACGTGGGCGGCATCCTGAAACTGGTGGAGGAGAAGCGCGGGCGGCAGAAGGGCTTCGAGTACGTGAGTTCTGCGCGGGTGATGCTGACCTACGAGCTGCCGCTCAACGAGATCGTGCTGGATTTCTACGACCGGCTGAAGTCCATCTCGCGCGGCTACGCTTCGCTCGACTACCACCTCTCGGGGACCTGGGAGTCGCCCATGGTCAAGCTCGACATCCTGGTGGCGGGCGATCCGGTGGACGCGCTCTCCCTGATCGTGCACAAGGACGCCGCCTACGAGCGCGGGCGGGTGCTGGCCTCCAAGATGCGCGAACTCATCCCACGGCAGCAATTCGAGGTGGCCATCCAGGCGGCCATCGGGGGCAAGGTGATCGCCCGCGAGACCGTGGCCGCTATGCGCAAGAACGTGCTGGCCAAGTGCTACGGCGGCGACATCACCCGTAAGCGTAAGCTGCTGGAGAAACAGAAGGAAGGCAAGAAGCGCATGAAGCGCATCGGGCGCGTGGATATCCCGCAGGAAGCCTTCCTGGCCGTGCTGCGAGTAGGGGAAGAGAGCTGATTCCGCCACGGCAGCGGACCCTCCTTCCGCTGCATTCCATGTGCAAAACTCATGGGCGCGTGGGGACAGACAGGCGCCAGGGTCTCCTCTGGGTGCGCCTTGGACCAAGACTGGAAGTCCTTTGTTTTCAATCCAGTCAAGTGCATAACCCGAGGTTTTTTGAGGACCTAAGTAGCTGAAAACCCGAGCGTGGAGGAATTCCGCACCTCGGTTTCGCACAAGCTTTCCACAGTGGCGGGGGCGGTGAGGCCGGAGAGGGCGGGCGAGCCGCCTCTACCGGCCCCGGTCCGGGAACACTCAGCGTCCGGCAAGCACGAAGCGCACTGTGATCTGGGTCTCCACCTCGACCGGTCGGCCATTGAGGCGGTAGGGGCGATAGCGCCATTGCCGCACCGCATCCATGGCGGGAGGGATCAGCCAGGGATGGCCGCTGACGGCGTGGAGCTGCTGGATGGTGCCGTCATTCCCGATCACGGCCTGCAAGATCACGTCTCCCTGGACACCCGCCAGCTTGGCGATCTGCGGATAGACGGGCTGCACCTGCTGCACCAGGTAACCCTCGATCACGCCGCTGGAGACTGCGATTGACCTGGGCGCCGCGGGGCGAGGGATGACCGGCGCGGGATGGAAGACCGCGCTCATCCCGGGCGTGATGCCCTGCGGGCAGCCGGGACAACCCGGACCGAGATCGGGTGCAGCGCTCGGCCCGGCGTCTCTTGAAAGCTGCCGTAGATCGGGTCCGGTGTAGATCTCCGTGGGAATCACGCGCGGTTCCGCGAACACGCTGGGGGTCGTGTTGCTTCGCGCGCCCGAGCCCGGGCGCGCGCTTCCGCGGTGGCGGGCGCTGGACTGAAAGGGTTGCGGCGGTCCGGTCAGGGCGGTGGGAAAGCGCAGGGGCAACGCGTCGGGGCGCAGGACGGGGACCAGGATCAGCGAGCCCAGCAGCAAGACCTGCAGACCCGACGAGGCCAGCGTGGCCCAGCCGCGGCGGCCGTTCCCGTGGGACGAGGATTCGAGGATGCTCTGTTCGAACATGGTGTGCCTCCCTCGATCCCCAATCGGCGTCTATAGACACCAGCGGCGAGCGCGAGGGAGCGGGGAAACGCCGGCTAGGGGAAAAAGAAAGGCCGCCAAAGCGGCGGCCTGGGAAAGCGGGATGGATCCCCGATGCCTTACTGCGGCTTGCGGGTCGGGGGAGGCGTGGTCGGCTTGGTGGCACTGGGGGCCGACGGAGGCGCCTTGGGCGGCGCCGCTACTCCCGACTGCGCGTTGTAGGCGTCGAGGATGGGCTTGCTCACGTCCACCGTCGGACCCGCCCACAGCACGGCGCTGGTCTGCGGATTGGAGATGTCGAAGATCACGGCATAGCCGTTGTTCTCGGCATAGGTGGAGAGCACCTTGTACATCTTCTCGCCGATGCGGTTGATGAGCTCCTGCAGTTGGGTCTGGTAGTCCTGCTGGGCATCATCGAGGTTGCGCTGGTAGATCTTCTGCTTGGCCTGGATGGTGTTGACCAGGGTGCTGCGGGCTTCCTCGTTGAGCGTGTTCCCCTGCGTGCTGAGCTGCTTCTGCAGGTCGTCCAACTCCTTCTTGGCGTTGCTCAACTCCACCTGCTTGGGTTCGAACTTCTTCTGCAGATTACCAAAATCCCGCTGTCCTTCGTTGCTCGCCAGGATGACCTGCTGCATCTGAATGACGCCCAGCTTGGTGGGCGGGGCCACGGAGGTGCTGACCGCGGGAGCGGGGCTCTGCGCCCACGCCGTCAGCGACGCCATCGCCAGGGTGATAACCAGGATTACGACCTTGCTCTTCATGGGGTGATTGCACTCCTTCGCTGCTTCTGAGAATCTCCAAACTTCTTTTCCGGGGGCGGGCAGTGTGTCGTTCAGGCGGCCTTCCCGGGCCGCGCCGCGGGATCCGAGGTCTGCCAGCAAACCTGAAATGTGAGTTTGCGAATGGATGGATTATAAGGGTCGGCCAACGCCAGCGTCAAACCCGACGGCCCGCTTGCCCCTAGAAAGTGGTGGCCACGGTGAAACGGAAGGTCTTCCGCGGCTCCTGCAGGCGATACACGGGGACAAGGGCCCGCAGCGC
>DATIWW010000303.1:0-2652 GCA_035519175.1 Terriglobales bacterium | reverse complement strand
TCAAGGGCGCCAGGCACACCTTCGCCTAGGCGAATATACAGCGAAGATACGCCGATATAACGGGGATGTCAAGCAGTACATAGATGGAATGTCTCCGTGAATAGAATGGGGCGCCGGCGAAGTGAGCGGTGGAGGGCGCGAGGTCCCCTTCGACAAGCTCAGGGTCTCGGCCTGCGGCTCGGACGCCGCAGACGCGCCTCGACTTCGCCGGCGGAAGCCGGCTCAGGATGACGCCGGCCCAAAAAAGGGGCCGGCGGGGCACAGCCGAGGGCGGCGTGCCACACGGGCCGGGAGGGCGGATTGGAAATCCGCCCCTACGCGAACCGGGCTCAGGGCGTGGTCACCAGCGGCAGTTCAACGAAGCTCTGCTCGCCGGGAGCGTGGTAGACGCGCTGGGTCGCCTTCTGGTAGTCCGCGGGCTTGGCCCAGAAGATGTTGGGGACGAAGGTTTGGGGGTTGCGGTCGTAGAGCGGGAACCAGCTCGACTGCACCTGCACCATGATGCGGTGCCCGGGCAGGAAGACGTGGTTGGCGGTGGGCAGCAGCCAGTGGTAGAGCAGGGGCTGGCCGGGGGCGAGCGGGTGCGGCGTCTCCAGGCTCTCGCGATAGCGGCCGCGGAAGATGTCGGCGGAGACCATGAGCTGGTAGCCGCCCATCTCGGGCTGGCCGGCCACCTGGTCGGGATAGAGGTCGATGAGCTTGACCACCCAGTCGGAGTCGGTGCCGCTGGTGGAGGCCACCAGGTGGACGGCGGGCTGGCCGCTGATCTTCACCGGCGCGGTCAGCACGGCGGAGGTGAAGACCAGCACGTCGGGGCGGCCGGAGGCCTCGCGCTGGTCGTCCACCAGCCACAGCGGCCAGGTCAGGCCCTTCGGGATATCGTAGCCCACCGGCCGCGTGGGGCGCGCGCGGAAGGGCACGGGCTTGGCGGGATCGGAGACGTACTCATCGAAGGGCGCATCCCCGGCCTGGGGCGCGGTGAAGCCCAGCTTCAGCCCCGCCTCCAGATAGAGCGGCGTGGGCTTGACGGTGCAGCCGCTGGGGCAGCCGGCGGGCCAGGCGGGCAGGCGCTCCCAGGTGTTGGCGCCGGTCACGAAGGCGGTGACGGGAGCCACGCCCGCCGGGGGCGCATCGTCGTTCAGGTAGTGGTCGAGGAAGGGCCGCAGGATGTTCTGGCGGAAGTAGAGCGCGGTGTCGCTGGAGAAGCGCAGGGCGCCCAGGCTGCTGCCCTCGCGGATCTCCTGGGCGTGGTGCCAGGGACCCAGCACCAGGTAGACCATGTCGTTGCCGGCGTCTTTGGGCTTGACGGCCTGGTACACGGCGATGGCGCCGTAGATGTCTTCCTGGTCCCAGAGGCTGTCCACCAGCATGAAAGGGACCTTCAGGGGCTGGGCGGCCAGCAGCTTGTCCATGGCCTGCTCCTGCCAGAAGGCGTCGTAGCTGGGGTGCTCCAGGATCTTGCGCCAGAAGCCGATCTGCTCCATGCCGTGCTCGCGCCCCAATTCGCCCGCCGAACCCGCCTGCAGGTACAGGTCGTAGTCGTCGAAGAAGCCGCTCCACCACTGGGCCTGGTTCTTGCGCGTGGCCTCCTGCTCGTAGATGTAGGGCAGGTTCTGCTGGCGGAAGGCGCCGTTGTGAAACCAGTCGTCGCCCATCCAGCCGTCCACCATGGGATTCATGGGCACCGCCACCTTGAGCGCGGGGTGGGGATCGATGAGCGCCGCCAGGGTGGTGAAGCCGTCGTAGGAGATGCCCAGGATGCCCACCCGGCCGTTGCTCTCGGGGACGTTCTTCACCAGCCAGTCGATGGTGTCGTAGGTGTCGGTGGCGTGATCGACGGAGGTGGGATTCAGGGGCCCGCGGAAGGGGCGGTTCATCACGTAGTCGCCCTCCGAGCCGTACTTGCCGCGCACGTCCTGCACCACCCGGATGTAGCCGCCCTCCACGATCACGTCGGTGGGGTTGTCGTAGCCCTCGAGGATGGGGCCCAGGTGGGGGCTGTCGTCGTGGCTGGTGAGCGCGGTAGCGTCGTAGGGGGTGCGGGTCAGGAGGATGGGAGCGCGGTGGCTGGGGGTGGCGCTGCGCGGCACCAGGATGACGGTGTGCAGCTTCACCCCGTCGCGCATGGGGATCATGACCTCGCGGCGGGTGTAATCGAAGCTGCCGGTGGCGGGCTGAAGCTGGGCCGGGGTTTCGCTGGGCAGGGTGGAGGGCGCCGGGGGCGCAGCTTGGGCGAAGGCGGCCGCGCCCATCAGGCCGCCGAGGAACCAGGCCAGCAAGACCGACCAAGCAAGATCGCGCATCGCTCTCATCGAGATCCTCCGGGATCCGCCGCGGGAAGGCGGTCTCCCGCGGGTGGGCGGCGATGTTAGGACGCGCACCGGAGCAAGTCAATGACAAGCAGACGTCGGACGTCAGGCGTCAGACGTTCGATTTGGGTTGACTCCATCCTCCATTCCCCATACCCCATTCCCCACTTCTCATTTCCCCTTGACTTTTGCTCCTCCTCCTTCTATCATTCTATTGATTCCGCGCCGAACGGTGATGGGGACCCTCCTTCCCACACTCTATCTTCCCCCAACACAAGTGCATCTCACTAACAGCAGGTGCCCGGCAACCACTTCAGAACTCAAAATCCGCGATTCGATATTC
>DATIWW010000302.1:0-2113 GCA_035519175.1 Terriglobales bacterium | reverse complement strand
CGTGCTCCAGGGCGAAATCCTCGCCCACCACGCCCACCACCCGCACTTCGGTGAAGTAGCTGGCGGCCAGGGAGAAGTAGGTGGCCGAGCCGCCCAGCAGCTTCTCCTTGCTGCCGAAGGGAGTGGCGATGTCGTCGAAGGCGATAGAGCCGACCGCCAGGATGGCCATGGCTTACCGGCCTCCCTTGCCCGCGCCCAGGTACTTGTCGAGGATGAGCGCCAGCTTCTTGCGGGTGCGGGCGGGGATCTTATCGCGCTGGGTGAGGATGGCGGTGGCCAGCGCGGACGAGCACTTGCAGCCGCGCTGCTTGGGCAGGGCCGCGACCGCGGCGCGGATCACCTTGCCGGCGTTGCCGGCGTTCTGGTTGAGCACGGCCACGACCTGCTCCACCGTGACCGACTCGTGAGCGGGATGCCAGCAGTCGTAGTCGGTGACCATGGCCACGGTGGCGTAGCAAAGCTCGGCCTCGCGCGCCAGCTTGGCCTCCTGCAGGTTGGTCATGCCGATCACGTCCATGCCCCAGGAGCGGTAGACGTTGGACTCCGCCTTGGTGGAGAACTGCGGCCCTTCCATGCAGACGTAGCTGCCGCCCAGCTTGCCGGTGACGCCGGCGGCGCGGCAAGCCTGGTGGAGGGCGCGCGCGACCTCGGCGCACACCGGGTCCGCAAGAGCCACGTGGACGACGATGCCGTCGCCGAAGAAGGTGGAGACGCGCTTGCTGGTGCGGTCGAAGAACTGATCGGGGATGACGAAGTCGGTGGGCTTGTGCTCTTCCTTGAGCGAGCCCACCGCAGAGACCGAGAGGATGCGGGTCACGCCCAGCTTGCGGAAACCGTAGATGTTGGCGCGGAAGTTCAGCTCGCTGGGCAGGATGCGGTGGCCGCGGGCGTGGCGCGCCAGGAAGGCGACCTGGCGGCCTTCCAGCGCGCCCAGTACGTAGGCGTCGGAGGGGTCTCCGAAGGGCGTCTTGATCCTGACCTCGCGGACCTTGCTGAGCCCCGGCATGGCGTACAGGCCGCTGCCTCCGATGATGCCGATCTCTGCCTGTGGCAAGCTCTCCCTCCTCGAAACCAAGGCCGCGATTATACCGAACGAAGTTGCCGGGGCGGGGGACGGCCGCAGCGAGGCGGGATCAGGGCTGCTTGCCGAGGGCGGGCTCCGGGCCTTCGCCGCTGCGCTCCAGGACGGCATCGCGGAGGCGGGCCGCGGTCGAGGGGTCGAAGCTCTCCATCACCAGCACGGTCTCGCCCCAGGACTCGACGAAGACGGCGCCCTCGTCGGTCAGCCACTCGGTGTGGTTGGCGACGCGCTCGGCGAAGTTCTGCGGGTTGGGGTTCTTGGGAGCGCGCCGTACCCCGGGGTAGCGCTGGGGCAGCATGGCGGCATAGGCGTGGGCGAACTTTTCCGCGCTCTCGCTCGAGTCCCAGCGCGAAACGTAGAGCAGCGCCAGGGACGCGGGCGGCAGCGCCTGCTTGCGCAGGGCAGCGCCGTCCGCCGCCTTGCCCGGCAGGGCCTCCGGCCGCACCGTAGCGTAGTAATAGCCGCCGCGCCAGCGCGGGCTGATCTTGCCGGCCGCCTTCTCGCCCGCGAACTGCTCCAGCAGGACCCTTACGTCGAACTCGCCCATCGCGCCCACATCGTAGCGGGGATAACGCGTCCCCAGGAGCCTGGCCAAGGGCGGCAAGCGCAGGGGGGCCAGGTGCTCGCCCGCCAGGTAGACCTTGGGCTCCATGATCTCGCGGGTGGTGCTGGGAGGGTGCTGGAGCAGGCCCAGGAAGGCGTCTTCCTTGCCCTTCTCGATCATCACGTCGCGCACGAAATCGAGCCCGTAGCGGTAGGGGAAGATGAGCATCTCCTTGATGTAGCGGGGCGAGTTGCTGAAGACGGGGAAGTTGCTGCTCTGCAGCATGCCCTGCTCGAAGGTGTTGACGTAATCCTGGGCGGTGGCGACGGTGCGGCCGCCGGGCTGCAGCAGGTAATCGAGCATGACCACGGTGGCCTGGCCCTCGGTGACGGCGGTGCGCGCCGTGGCTTGCTCGTCGGCGGCCAGGTCGGGATCGAGGTCGGGTGGATCGTCGGCGTTGGGGTCCTTGAGCCATTTCTCCAGCCCGA
>DATIWW010000301.1:0-5794 GCA_035519175.1 Terriglobales bacterium | reverse complement strand
TGGCCAGCGCCTTCATCAGCAGCTTGGAAACCGGCTCGGGAATGTTGAGTTCGGGCTTGAGCAGATGAGGCGGCCGCGGCGCCGTCTGGATGTGGTGCAGCAGCATGCCCATGGGGGTGTCCGACTCGAAGGGCAACTGCCCGGTGATCATCTCGTAGAGCACCACGCCCAGGGAGTAGAGGTCGGCGCGCCCGTCCACCTCCTGGCCGTGCTTGCCCATGGCCTGCTCCGGGGAGATGTACTGGGGCGTGCCCACCACCATGCCAGTCTGGGTGGCGGTGTAGCCGGCCCCGGTGTCGAAGGCGCCTTCGCGCACCTTGGCGATGCCGAAGTCCAGTACCTTGACCAGGTCGCTGCCGTCGGGCTGCGTGACCAGCAGGATGTTGTCGGGTTTGATGTCGCGGTGGGTGATGCCCAAGCGATGGGCGGCGCCCAGCGCCAGCGCTACCTGCTTGGCGATCTTGAGGGCGCGGCCGACCTCCACCCGCCCTTCCTGGGCGATCACCGCGCGCAGGTTCTGCCCCGCCACGTACTCCATGACGATGAAGGGGCGGCCGTCCTCGGTGGTGTCGATGTCGTCCACGCGCACGGCGTTGGCATGCTGCAGCTTGCGCGTGATCACGGCCTCGGTCTTGAAGCGCTTGAGGAAGTCCTGGTCCTCCAGCATGCGGCTGCTGACCAGCTTGAGGGCGCGGATCTCGTTGAAGGCCAGGTGCTTGGCCTTGTAGACCACGGCCATGCCGCCGGCCCCGATCTTCTCCAGCACCTGGTACTTGTCGCGGATGACCATGCCCTGCACCAGCTCGGAGGCGGCGCGCAGCGGGGCCTGGTCCTTGGGACAGGTCTGGAACTCGTTGGGATAGCTGCTATGACAGGTGTCGCAGAACTTCATGCCCTGGCCCTAACCTTCCCACCGCCTGGGGAGATGAACCCGGCGGGCGCGCCCAGGTTGCCCGCGCGGCTGCAGAATGTCGGGATGATACCCCGGCAGCCGCCGAAACCCAAGATACGAAAGTAACTCCCCCCAAGGGAGAGGCGACCGCAGCATCCCTTCGGGTGGAGAGGGGCCCTGCCGACCGCCACCTTTCGCAAGATCACCGAACCAGGTGCGGGTGCCGACCGTATCGACCCATATATATTTGGACGAATTCGGGAAGGGGCTAGCATGCGGATTCTGCTACGTGTGGGGCTGGCACTGGTGTTGCTGCTGGCGGCGGGCATAGGGTTCGCCTGGTGGTACGACCACGTGGGACAGCATTCCGACGCGGATTTCGACACGCGGGTGCAATCACCCGCCTACCCGGCCGGCGCCGGCACTCGGCATCCCAGGGTGCTGATGGATGAGGGCCATCGCAACTTCCATACGGCATCGGGCCGGTACAAGCCCTTTGCTGAGGTGCTGCGCCGCGATGGCTATGGGGTGTCGAGCACCCAGCGCGCGTTCACCGCCGAGATGCTGAAGGATGCCGACGTGCTGGTGATCGCTAACGCCATGGGGCCGGAGGACCATGAAGGGCGGCCGGCATTCACTCCGCAGGAAGAAGCGGCGGTGGCCGCGTGGGTGAGCGCAGGCGGCTCCTTGTTCCTGATCGCGGACCATGCCCCCTTTGGCGGGGCGGCAGCGCGCCTGGCGCAGCGCTTCGGCGTCACCATGCACTGGCGCTATGCGCGCGATGACCGCTTTCACGAGGGGTGGGACAACGAGCGCCTGGTCTTTTCGCGGGACAACGGACTTCTCGACGACGATCCCATCACCAACGGGCGTTCGCCGAGCGAACGAGTGAACCGGGTGGTCACGTTCACCGGGCAATCGCTGTCCGGGCCCGCGGATGCCATCCCGCTGCTGCGCTTGAGCGACGGCGCGTACGACTGGGAATCACGCAAGGTCCGCTACCCGGCGAAGGGACACACCCAGGCTCTGGCGCTGGAGTTCGGCAAGGGGCGGGGGGTAGTGGCCGGCGAGGCCGCCATGTTCAGCGCCCAGGTGGACCCCCTGGGGATCAAGTTCGGCATGAACCGCGGCGACAACGACGACCGCCAGTTCCTGCTCAACATCCTGCATTGGCTGAGCCGGGCCCAGTAAGACTCATGCTCTTCCCCGGAAGCGCAGGATCCTGCGGCGGTCGCGCTTGGAGGGCCGCCCGGCGGGGAGCTGTTCGAACTGCGCCATCGCCCTGCGCTCTGCCGCCGCCTTGAGGCGCAGTTCGCGGCTGGCTTCCGTCTCGCGGTAGAGGGTTTGCGCCACCGCCGCCGGGCCGCGCACCTCGCTGGGCAGCAGGACCTCCACCTCGAAGTCGCCGCTGTCGTTGGTCACCCGCAGCCTGTCTCCGGGGCGGATCTCGCGTGCCGCCTTGACCGGCTGCCCGCCGCACAGCACCCGCCCCAGCCGGCAGGCGCGCGCCGCCTGCGCCCGCGTCTTGAAGAACCGGGCGGCCCACAGCCACTTATCGATGCGCACCGACTCCATGCCCCATTGTCCTACAGGTGGCGGGGTGGCTCATCGAGAGATCAGTGTGGGACGGCCGTGCCGGCCGTCCGGGCGGACGGTACGCCCGCCCTACGCGGCACAGCCGGGTCGGCTGTGCCACATGAGAGCTCCCCGCGATCGCAGGGCAGCGGCGATTCTGCCGGCCGCTGCTCCGCGACCACGCCGGGGTCGGTGCTGCCCAGCGGCGTGGTCTCTTTCTCCGCCGCTTCCGGCGTCTTCAACAGCTCGCTTTGGTCGGACCGGCTGGGCATCGGCTGTCAGATTCCCTTCTCCTACTTCTTCGCTTTGGCGATGGCCAGCAGCAGGTCGCTGTCGGCGCCGGCCTCGCGGAGCTGCCGTTCTGCTGCTTCGTCAAGCGCGAAGTCCACGCCGTACTGCTGGATGAGCGCCAGCAGGCGCGCCTTGGGGACGCGGCTCTGCAGCGCGTCCAGGACCTCCTTGAGTCCCAGCGCGGGAGGTCCGGGCGGAGGCAGCCGTTTCACCGCGATGGTGAAAGATTCGGCGTGCCCGCTGGTGCTGACTGCGGAGCCCTGCAACACGCTCTCGCCCACCGGCACGGGCACCGCCGCCACTTCGAACTGCACGCTGCCGTCCGCCTGGCGAGTGAGGGTGGCGCGCTGCCCCGCCACCTCCACGCGCTCCACCTCGCGGAAGCCCGAGGCCACGCCCCGCACCGTCACCGTGGCTTCGTTGGACTGCGTCCCCGGCGCGGGTGCGGTCACCTTCACCTCGGGACGCGTCACGCTGAAGACCAGGTGGGCCTCCGCCTTGTCGGTGGCGGTGGCCAGCACCAGCACGCTGCTGGCGCCGGGCGCGACCGCCAGCGCGGGCAGCAGGAACTCCGCCGTCTGCGGGCTCAGGACCTTGAGCGTGGCCGGCTGGCCGTTGATCGTGACCAGGGCGATGCCCGAAGGCTGGGTGGCGATGCCGCGCACGCGCAGGGTGGCGCCCGCCTCCGCGGGCTTGGATTCCTCCGCGCCCGCCGGCTCGACCAGCGTGATCACCGGGGGCGCCGGAGGCGCGGGCGGCGGCGGGGGCTTGAGCCGCGCCACCACCTGGTCGAAGTTGTTGATGGTGTCCTCGATCTCGCCCGAGGGCACGATGTCGGCGGGGGAGGGCGAGCCCGCCAGCGCTCCCGGCCGCAGCATCACGAAATGGTAGGTGCGCCCGGTGCGGAACTTGAGCTCGCTGGCGTTCTTGCGCTCCCGGACCAGGCTCAAAAAGTTGTTCCAGTGGTGGGCGGTGACGAGGTCGGCGCGCGCGTACTCGAAAGCGTCCTGCTGGAAGCCCTCCGGCTGCAGCACCACGTAGCGGATGGAGTCGCGCGAGATCAGCAGGACTCCCCAGCAGTACTCGGAATACATGGTGTGGATGTGCCCGACGTTAAGCCCCAGCACCGGGTTGTCGCCGCCCGCCACCAGGTAGGGGTTGCTGGCGAAGCCGTGAGGGAAGTCGGCGGCCGAGGGTGGCTTCTGGGCGGCCGGCGGTAAAGGGTTCGTCTGGGCGGCGAGCAACGAAGCCAGCAGAAGGACGGCGGCGGCGAGCGCGGCCCTCATCTTCGCCTCTTCAGGATCTCTTCCTCGGCGCGCTTGGCCTGCTGGGCGCGGGCCAGCCCTTGGCGGGCGGCGCGGTTGCCGGGCTCGGCCTGGAGCGCGGCCTGGAAGCTGGCGATGGCGGCGTCGTAGTCGCCGTCGTTGAGCTGGCGGTCGCCGCCGGTCACCAGGTCGCGGGCGCGGCGGCCGGCCTGCTGGGCGCGGCGCGCGCGCTCCTCGTCGCGGTCGGGCGGCGGCTTGGACTCCGCCGCGGCGGCGGCCGGCGCTTCGTGTTCCACCGTGGGCCGCACCTTCATCTGGTTGCTCACGCGCTTGGCGCCGGGAACCGCGGAGGCCAGCGCGATGGCGGCCGAGGCCTGCGCCGGCGTGTCCAGCGGGCCGGTGAGCGTGACCACGCCCGCGTGCACCGCCACTCCGATGGTCTCGCCCTTCAGCGCGGGGGAGGCGGTCAGCGCACTGCTGACGGCGGCGGCGATCTCCTCGTCGCTGCGAGTGGGAGCCGCGGCGGCGGAACTCGGCGGCGCGGACCCCGGCCACAGCGGCAGCTCGTGCCGCAGCAGGTAGTACCCCCAAGTCGCGAGCAGGAGGAGCAGCAGGACCAGGCCTCCGATGGCGCCCCAGGGCCGGGAGCGCGGCGCGGGAGCGCGCCGCAGCTGCAGCGGAGTGAGCACGCGGCGCGGCCGCGGCGTCAGCGCGGGACGAGGAGCGAGCGCCACCGCTCCTCGCGTCGCCGGCGGCGCCGGAGCCGGCGCAGCCGCAGCCGCCAGCTCTTCCGAGCCCAGCACCGAGGTGCCCGCCTCCGAGGCCCAGGCCTCCGGGTCCTTGAGCGCCGCCAGCATCTCCTCCGCGCTCTGGAAGCGGTCTTCGCGCTGCTTGGCCAGCGATTTCAGCAGCAGCTTCGAGATCGCCTGCGGGATCCTCAGGTCGGGACGCAGCAGGTCGGGAGGCCGCGGCGGGGTCTGGATGTGGTGCAGCAGCAGGCCCATGGGGGTGTCGCTCTCGAAGGGCAACTGCCCGGTCACCATCTCGTAGAGCACCACGCCCAGCGAGTAGAGGTCGGCGCGCCCGTCGATGTCGTTGCCGTGCTTGCCCAGCGCCTGCTCCGGGGAGATGTACTGGGGCGTGCCCACCACCATGCCGGTGTGGGTGGGGGTGTAGCCGGCGCCGCTGCCCACCGTGCTCTCCCGCACCTTGGCGATGCCGAAGTCCAGCACCTTGACCAGGTCGTGGCCGTCGGCCTGCTCCATCAGGATGATGTTGTCGGGCTTGATGTCGCGATGAGTGATGCCCAAGTGATGGGCGGCGGCCAGCGCCTGCGCCACCTGGCGCGCGATGTGCAGGGCGCGCGCCAGGCGCAGCGCCCCGTGCTTCTGGATCACGTTGCGCAGGTTCTCGCCGCGTACGTACTCCATGACGATGAAGGGGCGGCCGTCCTCGGTGGAGTCGATGTCGTCCACCCGCACCGCGTTCAGGTGGTGCAGCTTGCGGGTGATGATGGCTTCATTGCGGAAGCGGTGCAGGAAGCCCTCGTCGTCCATCATGCGGCTGGCCACCACCTTGAGGGCGTGCACCTCGTTGAAGGCGACGTGCTTGGCCTTGTAGACCACCGCCATACCCCCGGCCCCGATGCGCTCCACGATCTGGTACTTCTCGCGGATGATGAGCCCGGGCATCAGCTCGGAGGCGGTGTGCAGCAGGGTCTGGTCTTTGGGGCAGGTGGTGAACGAGGTGGGGTAGGTGCTGTGACAGGTAT
>DATIWW010000300.1:0-4643 GCA_035519175.1 Terriglobales bacterium | reverse complement strand
TGCAGCACGGTGACGGGGCGCACGTCGCCCTTGTCGTCGAAGAGCTGCGTCATGCCGACTTTCCTGCCCAGGATTCCGTTGACCATAATCTTCTCTTCCTCATCATGCCCGCGCGGGGCGGGCACTGCCGGTTACCTCAGGGGCTAAAGCCCCGTTCCAAGAAGCTCCTGGCGGCACGGCTGAAGCCGTGCCCTCCCGGCGCTTAGTTATGTTACTTCCCAAACGCCTTGATCTCCACGTCCACGCCGGCGGGAAGGTCGAGCTTCATGAGGGCGTCGACGGTCTGCTGCGTCGGCTCGAGGATGTCGAGCAGGCGCTTGTGGGTGCGGATCTCGAACTGCTCGCGCGACTTCTTGTCCACGTGGGGCGAGCGCAACACGCAGTACTTGTTCTTGACCGTGGGCAGGGGGATGGGCCCAGCGATCTGCGCGCCGGTGCGCTTCGCCGTCTCCACGATCTCGCCGGTGGACTGGTCGAGCACGCGATAGTCGTACGCCTTCAGGCGAATCCGGATTCTCTCTTTTCCGATCACGTTGTCTGGCCTCAAAGATCTTTCCGGCTAGCGGGCTTGCGCCTCATCTGCCTTTGCTCTCCAGGGCTAAAGCCCGGAGTTCTGGTTCCTGTTCCGCGGGCCTGAAGGCCCGCTCCTTCCCCTACTTGATGATCTCGGTGATGGTGCCGGCGCCGACGGTGTGGCCGCCCTCGCGGATGGCGAAGCGCAAGCCCTTCTCCATGGCCACCGGCGTGATCAGCTCGATCTCCAGGTTGACGTTGTCTCCCGGCATCACCATCTCCGTGCCCGCCGGCAGCGACGCCACCCCGGTCACGTCCGTCGTCCGGAAGTAGAACTGCGGCCGGTAGCCGGAGAAGAAGGGCGTGTGCCGCCCGCCCTCTTCCTTGGTCAGCACGTAGGTCTCCGCCTTGAACTTGGTGTGCGGCGTGATCGAGCCCGGCTTGGCGATCACCATGCCGCGCTCCACCGCCTCCTTGTCCGTGCCCCGCAGCAGCAGCCCGGCGTTGTCCCCCGCCATACCCTCGTCCAACTGCTTCTTGAACATCTCCACGCCCGTGACCACCGTCTTCTGGGTGTCGCGGAAGCCCACGATCTCCACTTCCTCGCCCACCTTCACCTTGCCCCGCTCGATGCGTCCGGTCACCACCGTGCCCCGCCCCGAGATCGAGAAGATGTCTTCGATGGGCATCAGGAAGGGCTTTTCAATCTCCCGCGGCGGCAGCGGTATGTACTTGTCCACCGACGCCATCAGCTCGTCGATGGCCTTCTCCCACTGCGCCTCCCCGTTCAGCGCCCCCAGCGCCGACCCCCGGATCACCGGCACCTGGTCGCCCGGAAACTGGTAGCTCTTCAGCAGCTCGCGGACTTCCAGCTCCACCAGGTCCAGCAGCTCCTTGTCGTCGACCGCATCGCACTTGTTCAGGAAGACCACGATGTAGGGCACCCCCACCTGGCGCGCCAAGAGCACGTGCTCGCGGGTCTGCGGCATGGGCCCGTCGGTGGCCGCCACCACCAGAATGGCGCCGTCCATCTGCGCCGCCCCCGTGATCATGTTCTTGATGTAGTCGGCGTGGCCGGGGCAGTCCACGTGCGCGTAGTGCCGGTTCGGGGTCTCGTACTCCACGTGCGCGGTGGCGATGGTGATGCCCCGCGCCTTCTCCTCGGGCGCGTTGTCGATGGAGTCGAAGCTGCGGAACTTCACCTTGGGATTGTTCTTCCCCAGTACCTTGGTGATGGCCGCGGTCAGGGTGGTCTTGCCGTGATCGATGTGCCCGATCGTCCCTACGTTCACGTGCGGCTTGGTGCGATCAAATTTCTCTTTGGCCATAAGTGCGTGCCTCAGGCGTAGCGATAGATGTTCTGGAACTTCCGGCGCAGTTCCGGATCCACGTTTTCCACCGCGACCAGGTAAAACTCCCGTATCTGCGCCTGGTCCGACAGCGCCAGGGACTGGTACAGCTCCCTGGCCGACCTGCCCGATGCCGCCAGCGCCCCGTCCACCTGCTCGAGCACGCGCTTCTCCAGCACGGCCTCGAAGCTGCGGACCAGGATCTTGCGGCTCTCCAACCTCTTCAAAAACTTCCCCGCCTGCCCTGGGGCGAGCGCGCGCTCGAGCGCGCCCCGAAGCTGGCCGTACTCCTCGACCTTCTCGACCTTGATGCCTGCCTGCTCAAACGCCACGTCCGCCGCCACCTGCATCGATGCAACTCTGGAGCCGATGACCAGGATTGAACTGGTGACCTCTCCCTTACCAAGGGAGTGCTCTACCAACTGAGCTACATCGGCTCGCAAACTCACTCCCTCAACCGCCGTGCTGCCTGAACTCTGGAGCGGGAGATGGGAATCGAACCCACGACCAACAGCTTGGAAGGCTGTGACTCTACCACTGAGTTACTCCCGCCCTCCGGCACTCTCGGTTGTCAATCTCCCCCGGCCGCTAGCGGTCGCCGCTCTTGGCGGAACCGGCGCGGTCACGCCGATGCGCGATGGTGAGCAGCGCACAGCCGGCGAGAATCACCCAGACGAAGACGCGCAGTTCGACGGTGTGGTCACCCACCGGGATCTTCGCCGTCAGAGTCCGGGCCGCCGCCCACGCGAGCACCGCGTACGCGGCCAGCGCCGCCATCAACCGCACCATCGGAAATCCTGGTGGACAGGGGAGGATTCGAACCTCCGTAGCTCCAAGGAGCGGCAGATTTACAGTCTGCTGCCATTAACCGCTCGGCCACCTGTCCACGATCCGCCGAGCTTGCTTGCGCCGCGCGCGGAGCCCGGTACTGCAAACCCGTCCGGCGCCACCGCGCCGATCCTTGTTGACCCCAGGCAGGGAAAGCGCGCGAACATACTTCCGCATCACAACCGGGCACTTGTCGGAAAAAGTATCCTCGTGGAGTGCGTTCCTTATGCGGAAGACGCGCGCCGCCGCCGTATCGGCGTAGTCTGGAGCTGGCGAAGGGATTCGAACCCCTGACCCTCTGATTACAAATCAGATGCTCTACCAGCTGAGCTACGCCAGCCGATTCCCTCCCGCCTACCGGGCGAAACCTAAAGAGGTTAGCACAAACGGAACTTCACGTGCAACAGAACTTCCCCTCGGACCCCCAGGGAAGGCCGAAGTCCCTCCCTCCCTGGCCGTCCCTTCCCGGGCCGGTCCGCCGCCAGCACAGTGATGCCCTCTCCTGTATGATTCTACCGGAAGACGGTTGCCCGCGGCCACTCCGCGGGCCCGGTCCCGAACCCCGCCCGCCATGCGCCGACGCAAGCTCACCATCCTGATCGCGATGCTGCTACTGCTGGTGGTGGCGGCGGCGGTGATCTACTTGTGGCGCCGCGCCGCCCCCGAAGCGGTGCGCCTGCTGCCCTCCAACGCCGACGCGGTGGTGTACGTGGACCTGCAGACCATCCGCCGGGCGGTGACCCTGCTGGGGCAGGCGCCGGCGGTGCCGCACGACCCCGAGTACGAGAGCTTCATCCGCCAGACCGGCTTTGAGTTCGAGCGCGACCTGGACCAGGCCGCGTTCGCGGTGCACGCCCCGCCGCTGACTCCGGGGGGGCCGCCGCCCTCGCCCGACCAGGTGCGCTCTTCGGAGATCTTCGTGGGCCGCTTCGACTCCAGCCGCCTGACCGCCTTCCTGGGGCGGCTGGCGATGAGCAGCGAGCGCTACCGCAACATCGACATCTACAGCGTCCCCAACCAGGGGCGGACGGTGCGCGTGGCCATCCTGGGAGTGAGCATGGTGGCGGTCTCCAACACGCGGGAGCCGGAGCCCATGCACGAGATGATCGACCACTACGTGGAGTCGGCGCTGCCGGTGCTGGGCCCGCCGCTGGTGCGCGGGCACTTCCGCGACGTCCCCTTCGGCAGCGTGGTGTGGGCGCTGGCCCAGGCGCCCCCGGAGAGCGGGGCCAGCGGCCTGACCGTGCCGGCGCTGCTGCGCACCCTGGCCCCGGGCGCGACGCTGGTGGCCTCGCTGCGCTACACCGGCTCCATCCAGGTGCGGGTGGAGGCCCTGGCCCGCGACGAGCAGCAGGCGCGCCAGATCACGGAGAACGCGGGCACCATGCTGGCCATCTTCCGCGGCGTCGAGTCGGGAGAGCAGTTAGGCGGCCCCGACCCGGACGTGAAGGCCTTCTTCGACAGCATCAAGGTGGAGCAGGAGGGCAAGCGCGCGATCCTGCGCGCCACCTTCACCCAGAGCTTCCTGCAGAAGGCGCTGTCGGAGGCGCCGGTGAGCGTGGAGCCGGAACCTGCGCCCCCGCCCACAAAAAAGCCCGCGCCGAAGCGCGGATCGAAGGCGAAAGCCGCACACTGACCGTTCCGAACGCGGTGCGCGCGGGCGTGTGTCCCACCTATTTCCTTCTTGTGTGCCAGGACTATACTTCTTGGCAACCGCTACGCTGAACATGAAGCTGTACATCGAACCGGTCTCGTTGTTCTTGTTCACGGCATTCTGGACCTATATCGTTTGGAACTGGGTCAGGTGGCTAAGGTCTGCACGCGGCGATGCCCCGAGATGGCGACTTGCCCTGACATTCTTGGGCCTGTGCTTTGCAACGGCCTCCTCGTTTCTAAGCGCATTTCTCTTCATCCATGCGATTCTTACGGGAGGCTATCCCTTTTACCATCCCG
>DATIWW010000299.1:0-5418 GCA_035519175.1 Terriglobales bacterium | reverse complement strand
CTGCCCGTCCGCCTGGGCCTGCAGGTGCACAAGTTCATCTGGGACCCGGCGAAGAAGGGGGTGTGACCATTTGTTCATTTCTTGATTTATCGATTTATTGATTTCCAGAGGCCGCCCCTAAGCCTCTGATAAGAAATGGAAATCAATAAATCAAGAAAATGGAAAAATCAATCATTCTCGCGGGGCAGCGCAGCACCCCGCGGTGTCATCCTACTTAGGTGAGGGGGTCCATGCCCGCGCAAGAAAAGCCGCGCGCCGTCGTTCTCTTAAGTGGAGGGATGGATTCCTGCGTGTGCGCCGCGCTGGCAGCCCGCGACTACCGCCCCGCCGCCCTGCACGTCAGCTACGGGCAGCGCACGGAGGAGCGGGAGCGCCGCGCCTTCCTGGCCATCTGCGACCGCCTGGGAATCGGGGAGCGCCTGCTGCTGCGCAACCCGGCCCTGCGCGCGGTGGGCGGCTCCGCTCTGACCGACCCGAGGATCGCCGTCCCCGAGGCGGGGGAGAAGACGGGCGGCGGCGCCATCCCGGTCACCTACGTGCCCTTCCGCAACGCCCATTTCCTGGCGGCGGCGGTGAGCTGGGCGGAGGTGCTGGGAGCGGAGAAGGTGGTGATCGGCGCGGTCGAGCCCGACAGCTCCGGCTATCCCGACTGCCGGCCCGCCTACTACCGCGCCTTCCAGGAGGTGGTGCGGGCGGGCACCCGCGAGGGCAGGATCGAGCTCCTGACCCCGCTCATCGCCCTGCGCAAAGCCGAGATCGTGCGCCTGGGCCTTGAATTGGGCGCTCCCTTCGATTTAACGTGGTCTTGCTACAGTCGCGAGGACCGCGCCTGTGGCGTATGCGAGAGTTGCGTGCTCCGCCGGCGCGCCTTCCAGGACGCCGGCGCCCGCGACCCCATACCGTACGAGTCCGCTGCAGTCCTGCATTGAGTGGTTTGGCAAGGAGCTGGGGAGGCTGGCAATGAAAAGCAAGTCGATCATGACATTCCTGGCGGCGCTGGTGCTGGCGCTGGCGGCGCTGCCCCTGTGGTCGCAACTCGGGGTGACGAACATCGTGCAAGGCAAGATCATCGGGACGGACGGCAAGCCGGTGGTGGGAGCCGTGGTGAAGTTCACCAGCAAGGACGTCAAGCTGCCTAATGGCGACGTGGTGCAGGGTGACGGCCTCACCCATACCGGCAAGACGGACAAGAAGGGCGAGTACACCTTGGCGAACATCCGGTCGGGCTACTACGACGCCGAGGTCGATCTGGACGGCAACGCCATCGACAAGGAGGCGAACATCCTGGTCACTGCCCAGTCCAGCTCCGCCGCCTGCTACGTGCAGAACGGCGTCTGCCAGTTCAACATCGACCTCTCCAAGAGGCCGGGCACGGGCGCGATGACCGCGGAGGAGAAGAAGCGCCGCGAGGAGGTCGAGAAGGAGAACGCCAAGATCGGCGACATCAACTCCCAGTTCCGCCTGGCCCAGGATGCCGAGAAGGTAGGCGACTTCGACAAGGCCATCTCCATCCTGCAGGCCACTACCCAGGCCTTCCCCAACAGCGACAAGCCCTGGGCCAACCTGGCCAACGCCTACCTGCTGGCCAAGCGCTATCCCGAAGCGGTCGATCCCCTGAAGAAGGCCATCGCCTTCAGTCCCGGGGATGCCAAGTACCACATGGCCCTGGGCGACGCCTATGACCACTCCGGCAAGCCCGACGACGCCACCACCGAGTACACCACGGTGGCGCAGATGGATCCCACCCAGGCCGCCATGGCTTACTTCAAGATCGGCGCCGTCTGGACCAACGCTTCCACCCGCGTCACCGACGACGCCACTCGTAAGAAGTACCTGCAGAACGCCAACGACGCCTTCGACAAGGCCATCGCCGCCAATCCCGACTTCGCCGACGCCTACTACCAGAAGGGCATCAACCTGATCGGCCAGGCCACCTACACCAAGGAAGGCAAGATCGTGGCGGTGCCCGGCACCGCCGAAGCCTTCCAGAAGTATCTGGAGCTGGCCCCCACCGGCCCCCATGCCGAGGAGGCCAAGCAGCTCCTCACCGGTCTGGGCGCCGAGGTGCAGACCACCTTCAAGAAGGGCAAGGGCAAATAAGTTCCCGGCGCTTCTCCCCGAGGGGCGGCCCGCGTGGCCGCCCCTTTTGCTTGCCTCCCCGGCCGCCCCGGCGGATAGAATCGGAGTCCTGCCATGAGCACTCCTTCCCAACCTGCTCCCCTGCCCAGCTTCGAAGAGGCGCGCCGCCGGGTGGAGGAGCAGGCCCGGAGCTTGCGCCCCGGAGCGGCCGAGCCGGTGCCGTTGCCGGCGGCCCGCGGCCGGGTGCTGGCCGAGCCCCTGGTGGCCGACCGCGACTTCCCGCCCTTCCCGCGCGCCACCCGCGACGGCTACGCCGTGCGCTCCGCCGACCTGGCCGCGCTTCCCGCCAGCCTGCGGGTGGTCGGCGAGGTGCGCGCCGGGGTTGCTCCCCCTGCCGGACTCTCCCTGGCCCCCGGGCAGGCGGTGGAGATCATGACCGGCGCTCCTGTGCCCGCCGGCGCCGACGCCGTGGTCATGGTGGAGCACACCGCCCGCCAGGGCGATTCGGTCGTGGCGCAGAAGGCGGTGGCCTCCGGGGAAAACGTTGTCCCCACCGGCATCGAGGCGCGGCGCGGCTCGGCGGTGGTGGCGGCGGGCACGCGGCTGGATGCGGTGGCCATCGCCGTGGCCGCCGCCGTCGGCTGCACTCAGGTGCAGGTCTATGCCCGCCCGCGCGTCGCCATCCTGCCCACCGGCGACGAATTGGTGGAGATCGCCGCCCAGCCCGCCTCCTACCAGATCCGCAACTCCAACAGCTACTCCCTGGCGGCGCAGGTGGAGGCCGCCGGCGGCGAGCCTCGGCAGCTTCCCATCGCGCCCGACCAGGCCGCGCCGCTGCGCCGGCTCATCGAGCAGGGGCTCTCCTGCGACCTGCTGCTGCTCTCCGGCGGCGTCTCCATGGGCAAGTACGACCTGGTGGAGCAGGTGCTGGCGGGCTTGAAGGCGGAGTTCTTTTTCACCGGCGCCCAGATCCAGCCGGGGCGCCCGGTGGTCTTCGGGCGGGCCTCCGCCAAGCCGGACGCGCCGCCCGCCTGCTTCTTCGGCCTGCCCGGAAATCCGGTCTCTACCCTGGTGTGCTTCGAGCTGTTCGCGCGGCCGCTGATCGACGCCCTGGCGGGCGCGCCGCCTCTTCCCCTGGCTTTCACCCAGGCGCGGCTCTCTTCCGAGATCCGCACCAAGACCGGTCTGACCCGCTTCCTGCCCGCCACGCTCTCCGGCCGGAACGGGCCCGCCGAGGTCGCCCCGGTACGCTGGCAGGGCTCCGGCGACATGGTTTCCCTTACCCGCGCCAACTGCTATATCGTGGTGCCCCCCGGCCGCGAGTGCCTGCCGGCGGGGGAGATGGTTTCGGTGCTTTTGCGCTGAGAGGACCTGTGCCCAGGAAGCTCTCGCATCTCGATGCGCGCGGCCGCAGCCGCATGGTGGACGTCTCCGCCAAGACGCCCAGCCGGCGCGAGGCGGAAGCCTCGGCCTTCGTGGCCATGTCGCCTAAGGTGTTGAAAGCGCTGCCCAAGAATCCCAAGGGCGACCCGCTGGAGATCGCCCGCATCGCCGGCATCGCCGCCGCCAAGCGCACCCCCGATCTGATCCCCCTGTGCCACTCCATCCCCCTGTCTCACATTGATGTGCGTGCCCGGCTATGCGAGAATGGCGTCGCCCTGACCTCCCGCGTCGTCACCACTGCCGTCACCGGGGTGGAGATGGAGGCGCTGGTGGCCGCCGGCGTGGCTGCCCTGACCGTGTACGATATGTGCAAGGCGCTGGACAAGGGCATCGAGATCCGGGAAATCGTGCTGCAGCGCAAGTCCGGCGGCAAGAGCGGCGACTACTCCCGCCCACCGCGGGCTGCCGCGAGCGGGGATGCCGCAGGCTCCCGCGGCCCCTCCCGCAGAAGGAAGTAACCGTCCGGATGGCCGGCAACGTCAAGGTCCTGCTCGTCGAAGATAATCCGATGGTGCTGGAGATGCTGCGCCAGTCCCTGACCCCGCTGGGCGCCGTGACCACCGCCACCGACGGCGCCGACGCCCTGCTCAAGGCCATCGACGATCCTCCCGACCTCATCCTCACCGACTACGCCATGCAGGGCATGGACGGCCGCCAGCTCCTGGAAAAGCTCAAGGGACGGGCCGCCACCGCCAAGATCCCCGTCATCCTCATGGCCTCCCGCGCCGACATCACCGAAAAGCTCAAGGTGCTGCAGGATTCGGTCGAGGACTTCGTGGAGAAGCCCTTCTTCATCAAGGAAGCCACCGCCCGCATCAAGCGCATCATGGACAAGATCGCCCTGGAGAAGATGGCGCGCGAAGCCCCCGGCGAGAGCGTGGTGCGCGGCAACCTGGCCCAGATGAACGTCATGGACCTGCTGCAGTCCCTGGAGATGGGCCACAAGACCTGCGAGCTGGTGCTCACCGCGAACGGCGAGCGCTGCGAGATGTACTTCTCCGATGGCCAGATCAATCACGCCGTCTACGGCCCCCTCAAAGGCGACGAGGCCGTCTACAAGGTCCTCACCTGGCCCGGCGGCGTCTTCCAGATCGACTTCACCGGCAAGAGTTCGGAGCAGACCATCACCCGCTCCACCCAGGGCCTGCTCATGGAAGGCCTGCGCCTGCTCGACGAAGCCAACCGCGAAAAAGAAGAAAATGTGCTCGAAGCCTGACCGGGTCTCTCCTGCCTGCGCATGACCGCCGCCGTGCTCACCGTCAGCGATTCCTGCGCCCGCGGCCAGCGCCGCGACGCTTCCGGCCCCGCCGTGGCCGCCGCCCTCCAGGCCCGCGGCTTCCAGGTGGTCGCCAGCGAGGTCGTTCCCGACCAGGCCGCCGCCATCGCCCAGGCCCTGGTGCGGCTGGCCCAGCAGGCCCGCCTGGTGGTCACCACCGGAGGGACGGGCGTGGCCGCCCGCGACGTCACCCCCGAGGCCACGCGCTCCGTCTGTGAGCGCCTGGTGGAGGGCATCGCCGAGCGCATGCGCGCGGAGGGCGCCCGCAAGACCCCGCTGGCCGCGCTCAGCCGCGCCGTCTGCGGCGTCCGCGGCGCCAGCCTGCTGCTCAACCTGCCCGGCAGCCCCGCCGCCGCCACCCAGTCGCTGGCCGCGGTCCTCGAGCTGCTCCCTCACGCCCTCGACCTGCTGGCCGGCAAGACCGAGCACGCCGGCCCGGGCTAGGCGCGCGCCCTCCTGTAGAATGTCTCTCAATCCCCTTGCACTTCTTGAAGACCATCCTCGCGAAGTACACCGCGTTCTTCCTGGGGGCCATGAAGGCCTTGGGAATGTGGGGGCCGTTCACCATCGCCGCGGTGGACGCCTCTTTCTTGGGGCTCCCCATGGACCCGGTGGTGGCC
>DATIWW010000298.1:0-3215 GCA_035519175.1 Terriglobales bacterium | reverse complement strand
TCCTCTGGGTGGTGATCGGGCCGGACGGCCGCGTCCACGACGCCCAGGTGCGCCGCTCCCTGGGCATGGGCCTGGACGAGAAGGCGCTGGAGGCGGTGAAGAGCTGGAAGTTCGAGCCTGCCCTCAAAGACAACACTCCGGTCGCGGTGCAGGTCGCCATCGAGGTCAACTTCCACCTCTACTGAGCGCGGACCATCGTCGGAAAGAAGATCAGGGGCGGCGGGCAGCCGCCCCTTCTTAATTCGGGAGGAAGCCGGAGGTCCCGGCGCGCGGGACGCCCGGGCTAGAGGTTCTTGACGCGGTTGCGCAGGGGGGCGATCTTCTCTTCCGCCGCTTCCCGGGCGTCGCGGGCCCACTCGCTGCCCTTCTCCACCCACTCCTCGGCGCGCTCGCCCAGGTCGCCCACCGCGTCGTCGTACTTGCGTTTCAGCAGGCGCCGGGTCTGCTTGCCCGACTGCGGGGCAAACAGGAGGGCCGCCAGCGCCCCCGCACCCAGCCCGATGAACAGGAAGGTGATGGCGGTGCCGACGGAGCTGCGATCCGAGGCCCGGTAGTCTCCAAAGCTCTTGAACATGAGTGCACCTCCGCTCCGTAGATTGTACCCCTTCCCCCAGCCGCAAGCCGGGAAAAGCGACTGCCGCGATGGCCACCGGGCTGTCTGGCCGGTGTTTGGAAGGCTTGGGGAAATCGCGCTCCCAGCACCGCAGAAAGGGCGATAATGAAGTCGTGAAGGACCACAGCACACCCCGCCACCCGGGCCCGTTCCGCATTCCGAGTGTGGGCGGGGAGTCTGCCGCAATCATCGTGGCAATCGGGCTTGTGGTCTTGTCGCTCATAGGGCTTCCTATCGCGAAGTTCTTTTGGCTGGGGGCGGTTCTGGTCGGGGCTGTGGTCGCCATCCTGTTTCGCCTCTTAAGAAAGAAGCCGCTCTTCCCCAAGCGTTTCTTCTGAGACTGAGAGACTCCCCTCCCGCCGCGGGGGAAGGGAGGCCGCAGCCATGGTGTACAATTACCTGTTGCCCTTCCGCCCCGGACCCCTATGGCTAGCGGGGGAACGGGCAGGTCCCGTCGGGGCCTTCTGCGGCAAATCCTGGTAGGAGAGACGTTTTTCATGGCTATTCCCGCGACCCAACTGCGCCCGGGCATGATCATCCGCCACAACCACGAGCTGTGCTCGGTGTTTTCGGTCGAGCACCGCACTCCCGGCAACCTGCGCGCCTTCATGCAGGCCCGGCTGCGCAACCTGCGCACCAACGCCATCTTCGAGCACCGCTTCCGCTCCGCCGACTCCATCGACAAGGTCACCGTGGACGAGGTCCAGATGGAGTTCCTGTACTCCGACGGCGACAGCTTCTACTTCATGAACACCGAGAACTACGAGCAGACCCACCTCACCCGCGAGACCTTGGGCGAGGCCGTCGACTACCTCATCCCCAACCTGCAGATCAAGGTGGAGTTCTTCGACGGCAAGCCGGTGGGCCTGGAGCTGCCCCAGACCGTGGACCTCACCGTCATCGAGACCGAGCCCGGGCTGAAGTCGGCCACCGCCTCCAGCGTCACCAAGCCCGCCAAGACTGAGACCGGGCTGGTGGTGCAGGTCCCGCCCTTCATCAACGAGGGCGAAAAGATCCGCGTGGACACCAGCGAGGGCGCCTACCTTTCTCGCGCCTAGCGCGAGAGAAGCTCTTAGCTATTAGCCTTTCGCTCTTAGCCCTAGAGGCGAACTTCTCAGCCACCGATTCACACGGATCTTCAGGGATAGGATCTTGAAAAATGAATCCGTCGAGTCCGTGAGAATCCGTGGCTGGTTTGAAGTGGCTAAGAGCTAACAGCCAAGAGCTAAGAGCTTTTTGTGCGATACTCCTTCCGCCCATGACCGCCGCCGACACTCTCGCCCGCCGCTACCTGGTCCGCGGACGCGTGCAGGGCGTGGGCTTCCGCTGGTTCGTGGAGCGCGAGGCCCGCACCCTGGGCATCCACGGCTGGGTGCGCAACACCCACGACGGCTGCGTGGAGGTCCTGGCCATGGGCTCGCGCCAGCAGCTCAATACCTTGCTCGGACGCCTGCAGGCCGGCCCCCGCGCCGCCCGCGTGGACGCGGTGGACGAAGCCGCCGCCGAGCCCGTCCCCGGCCTGGACACATTCCGCATCGAAGGAGCCTGGTAACCCGCCATGCCCAACGGCAACCACTGCGAAGCCCTCAAGAAGCTCATCCGCGAGGTCCCCGACTTCCCCAAGCCCGGCATCCTCTTCTACGACATCACCACGCTGCTCAAGGACAAGCGCGGCTTCGCCATGCTCATCGACGCGCTCACCGCCTACTACATCCTCGAGGACATCGACCTGGTGCTGGGCATCGAGGCCCGCGGCTTCATCTTCGGCCCCGCCCTGGCCTACCGGCTGAATTGCGGCTTCGTCCCCGTGCGCAAGCCCAAGAAGCTGCCCGCCGCCACCGCCAAGTGGACCTACCAGTTGGAGTACGGCCAGGACACCCTGGAGATGCATAAGGACGCCATCCAGCCCGGGCAGCGGGTGATCATCGTGGACGACCTGCTGGCCACCGGCGGCACCGCCCAGGCCACGGTGAAGCTGGCCGAGTCGCTGGGCGCCAAGATCGCCGGCCTGGGCTTCGTCGTGGAACTCGACTTCCTCAAAGGCCGCGAAAAACTCGCTGGCTACGACGTCCACTCGCTGCTGCACTACGACAAGTAGCTGGTAGCTGGGGCGTTCCTTCCTGTTTGTCATCCTGAGCCCGCTTCCGCGGGCGAAGGATCTATGTTTTCCCGACGTCTGACGTCCGACGTCTGGCGTCTGCTCTTCCATGCGTGCCCGCCTACGTATTGACTCGCTTGCTGTTTTGGTGGTCTTATAGCGCCACCGAGGGAGAACAGCCGCGATGTCGTTTGAAGAAGCCCTGCAACTTGCCTCACGCGACGAAAGCTTTCAAGCCACCGTCTACGCCATGAACACCCTGCTCATCCACAAGGGCATCTACACCCAGGCGGAGTTCGAGGCTTTGTTCGTGGAGTGGATGTCCAAGGCGGCGGCGCGCGCCGCGCAGGCCCGCCGCGCCGATGACGCTAAGCTCTGCCGCGCTTAGTCCCGGGCGCCGGGTGCCCGCACTCCGGTTTCTTCCCGCAGTGATACCCGATCTCGCACATCTTGCAGACGCAGCGGCAGGGCGGCGCCGGCTTGACTTCCTTCGGTTTCCTCTTC